>NZ_JAKMPU010000005.1:0-117281 GCF_025771175.1 Campylobacter sp. RKI_CA19_01128 | reverse complement strand
GATTTAGTTTTAGGTTTTTATTATTCAGCTTGTAAAATAAATTATTTTAGTGTTAGGATGGATAAAATATGGTATAGATTTTGTTTTATAAGGAGTGTATTTGTAAGCGAGTTTGTGATGTTTTTAATATACAAATAGGTTGAAAATTAAGAATTAAGTGAAATAGTAAGCAAAATAGATCTTTGTAAAATTTAGTATTTGAGGTGGGTTTGTTGGGGTGATTGTGTTAAAGCGTTATTGTGGAGGATATTTTTATATTTGTTCGAAAGTTTATGATATATGATTTTATATTTTAGATTATAGTAGATATATTATGATTTTAAATACTGAATTTGATTATTTGATACTATAATGTTTAATTTCTAAATATTAAATTTACATGAAAAATAATTTTAGTTTAAAATTGATTTTTGAAATAAATTATATTGAATTCTTGTATTTTAAAATCTAGCTTTCTTAGAAGAAATTATCTTCTAAGAAAGAATGTTTTATTCAGCGCCTTTTGGAGCTGTAAATGCTGTTATTTCAGGCGGTAATCCTTTGTATTTTTCTATATTTACTAAGCTTGTATGGGAAATGTTTCCGTTTGCTAATTCAGAAGTTGGCATATCAATAGTCAAGACATTTACGTTTCCGTATTTGCACATTCCTTCATCATTTGGGTCATACCACCCACCTTCGCATAATCTTACAACATTTGGCATAATGTCTTTTGTTACAACAGCACCTGCGAGAACTTGACCTCTTTTATTGAAAACTCTTACAATATCGCCATTTTTGATTCCAATTTTTTTAGCATCAATTGGGTTAATCAATATAGGCTCTCTGCCATTTACCGCATACTTTTCACGCAGTGAAGTATGGCACATTTGTGAGTGGAGTCTATTTGTTGGGTGATTGGTTAGTAGATGAAAAGGTGTTTCTTTGGTAGCATTTCCTAGCCATTCTATTGGTTCCATCCACATTGGATGTGCTTTGCAGTCTTTATAATTATACTTTTCGATTGTTTTTGAGTAAATTTCTATCAAGCCTGATTCAGTACCTAGGGCATTTAAGATAGGATCTTCGATAAATTCAGAAAATCTAACCCATTCCATGCTTTCTATAGTTGGAGAAAAAGTTATAGGCTCGTTTTTCGCCCAAAATTCTTCAAAACTTGGCATTTTTGGTTCAAATACATCCCCATAAGCTTGAGTTTGTTTTAAAGCGCTATTGTAGTATTCTTTGATAAAATCTTTTGCTTTTTTACCATTTTCAGTATAAGCATTAAATACATCATCTCCATACACTTTACAAATATCAGCAAAAATTTCATAGTCGTCTTTGCTCTCGCCTATTGGTAATACCGCTTGCTTCATTGGAACTATATTCATATTAGAATAATCACCACTCATGGTAATATCATCTCGTTCATAAGAACTTGTAGTAGGCATTATAATATCTGCCATTTTGGCAGTTGGAGTCCAATAAATTTCATTTACAACTATAGTTCTTGGTTTTTGCCATGCTTTTATATTATTGTTTGTATCTTGATGATGAACTATAGGATTTCCACCCACCCAATAAATAAAGTCAATATCAGGATAGGTTATCTTAGAACCATTATTGTCTATAACTTTTCCAGGATTTAACAAAGCATCAGCTATTCTAGCTACTGGAAAAGAATAACTAGCAGCATTTTGTAGCCATTCGGCACCACCTTGACTAACTCCTGCTTTTGGTAGCCCCTTAAATTTTCCATTTTCCCAAATTCCCACAGTTCCTGCTGTAATACCTCCTATAACACCACCTTTGCATGATGGAACCCCACCATTACTATAGTGATAGCTTAAGCCAAAGCCACCTCCTTTAGTACCAATTTGTCCGATCATTGAAGCTAGGGTTATTAACATCCAATGAGGTTGTTCACCATGATGAGCTCTTTGCATACCCCAACCACTCATGAGCATGGTAGGGTTATCATAAAAGCTTTCAGCTAGTGTTTTAATGGTTTTTTCATCAATCCCGCAAATTTTGCTTGCCCATTTTACATCTTTTTTAATACCATCATTCTTGCCATCTAAATAAGCTTTAAATTTATCAAAACCACTTGTATAATTTTCTAAAAATTCATAATTGACTTTATTTTTTTCGATCAGATGACTAGCCATACCTATCATCATAGCAACATCTGTATTTGGTCTTGGGGAGATCCATTGTGCATTTAAAAATTTAGCAGTTTCAGTTTTTATAGGATCTATACAAATAACCTTGATCTTGCTATTTTTTAATTTTTCAAAATACTGCAAACCCCTTTGGTCGTTTGAAGTCCAAGCTATTCTTAAAGTGGCGATAGGATTAGCACCCCAAATAACTACTATTTTAGAATGTTCTAAAATATTTTCCCATGAAGTTTGTTGTTCATAAACTTCAATGGAGCCTACAACATAAGGCATGATCACTTGAGAAGCTCCGGTTGAGTAATCTCCAGTAGTCCCTACAAACCCACCTGTGACATTTAAAAATCTATGAAGTAATATTCTACAATTTTGCATATTTCCGCTAGATTTCCACCCATAACTTCCACCAAATATAGCTTGAGTTCCTTTTTGCTCTCTTGTTTTTTTAAGTTCTTTTGCTATAAGTTTTATAGCCTCATCATAACTTACACGCACAAATTCATCTTTTCCTCTAAGCTCAGGCTTTGGATTGTCAGGATTTTCAAGATAACTTTTTCTTACATAAGGATATTTCACACGTGATTTATAGATCATATCTGCTGTATAGTGTTGTAAGGGATTGTCAATTTGTGTTACTTTTTCCCATGGCTCACTTTTGATCACAATGCCATCTTTAATGGTAAGCTTTAAAATTCCCCAATGTGCTGCTGTTATCACGCTTCCATTTTTTACTAAACCTGAATTTATAGTTGAAGCTTCAACGCTTTTTCCCATAACCAAACTAGGAACCAGAGGTAATACACTTAAACCAGCACCAATTTTTAAAAATTTTCTTCTATCAAGTCCCATTTTATTTTACCTCCTTAAAATCTTTTGCATTTTTTTGTAAATACTGTATCACTAACCAATGATCTTTTTTATCAATTCCTGTTCTATTTACCATTGATCTAAAAGTAGCAGGCCAGCCATTAGCACTAAATTCACTTTCTTTATGAACGCTATGACAAATTCCGCAATTATTCATATAAAGCTCTTTAGCTTTTATAAACATTTCTTTGTTGCTTTTTGCAAAATCTTTCTTGTCAGTCCAAACTTCTATGGTAGCTTTATCCCATTTTCCATTTTTGCTTTTAGTATAAGTTTTAAAATCAAGTTTTGTATTTTTAGAAAATGCAGCAACTATGATTCTTTGACTATCGTTGTAATAAAGCACAGAAGGCGAAGCAGGATTAACATAGCCTGTGATCTTGACTAAAACTTTATTTCCATCAGTTTTTAATACTTCAAAAGGATTTGTGGGTAGCAATCTACCAACAGCTTTTGTGTCATTTTTGCTTAAATAAAGTGAGCTTACTTCACTTGTAAAAAATTCATTTTTAGCGCAAACAAAAGAAACAAGCGCTAAACAGAAAACTAAAATTTTTCCCATTTTGCCTCCTTGATATTTTTAATATAAACTTATTGTATAACTTTAGTATTAAAATTTTCTTAGTATAAAAATATAAAAAATGCAATAATAAATATTATCTAATAATTTTTTATTAATTTTTTAATTTATTTGTTTTTATATTTTCATAAAGTCTTTTCAATCCTTTAAAGTAAATTTTAGTAAAATATAAAATATTCTTTATAAAGGTTAAAAATGCACTTTACTTTGCTAAATGAAAAAGATTTTTTCAACCCCTACTACCGCAAAAAGCAAATCACACAAAATGAATTTGATACTTTTAGCAAGGCTTTAACACAGTATATAAAAAGGCTTGAAAGCTCACAAAGTGAAAATGAAGATTATCTTGTGGCTAATGCACTTAGTCCATTTTTAACCACTCTAAATTTCAAAACCCACATCAAAACCAAGCAAAAAGGCAAAAGCGAGATTGATTTAGCCATCGCTAAAGATGAGCTTAGCAAAGACTTAGAAGTTCTCATCGAAGCTAAAAAGCCCAACTCAAAAGAATTCATCACCCACACAAAGCCAAATTCCAAAGCCTTACATGAAGCCATTTTGTATTATTTTAGAAATAGAGAACATAGCTTTAGTTTGAAATTTATCATCATCACAGACTTTTATAAATTCTACATTTTCAAAGCTAGTGAGTTTGAAGAGCTTTTTTATAAAAACACAAGCTTTAAAAAGCTTTTTGAAGAATTTCAAAGCCCAAATTCACTTTTTAAAGGCAATACTGATGAATTTTACAAAGAAGCAAGCAAACTTATAGAAAATTCCAAAGAAAGCTTAAAAGGCTTTTTCATCGATTTAGCCTTTTTAAAAGACAAGCAAAAGTCAAATTTCAAAAACCTAGCAAGCATTTTTAAAACCTTCCACAAAGACTTTTTGCTAAATGAATTTAGCCCAAATGACGCAAACTCACTAAACAATGCATTCTATAAAGAGCTTTTATACATCTTGGGTTTAAGCGAGAGTAAACAGCTTTCTAAATTCATCATCACACAAAGTGAGCAAAGTAAACAAGCTCAAGGTACACTTTATCATCTCATAGCGAGCAAGCTTCCAAAGCATGACTTTGAAGAGGTGTTAAAATTCATCATACTTTGGTTAAATCGTATTTTATTTTTAAAGCTTATTGAGTCTAATTTAGTTAGATTTAACAATGATAAAACCCTTAAATTTCTAAACTATGAAAAAATTCCAAATTTTACTACCCTTTCACACCTTTTCTTTGATATCTTAGCTAAAGAAAAGCACACAAGAGCACAGAGTAAATTTAGCTATTTGCCTTATTTAAATTCATCACTTTTTGAAAAACAAGCCATCGAAAAAACCACACTAGAAATCGCTACTTTAGAAAATGATGCTTTGCTAGAGTATCACCCACACACGCAGTTAAAAGATGACAAAGGCAAAAGTAAAAAAGGCAAAGTAGGTTTGCTTGAGTATTTGTTTGAGTTTTTAGACAGCTTTGACTTTGGAGCAGATGAGCAAAGCGAAGAACTCATCAAGCAAAAAGAACTCATCAACTCAAGCGTTTTGGGAAATGTCTTTGAAAAGCTAAATGGCTACAAAGAAGGTAGTTTTTACACTCCAAGCTTTATCACTTCATATATGTGTAAAGCAAGTATAGAAAAAGTCGTGCTTGATAAGTTTAACCATACTTTTAAGCTAAATGCCACCAAGCTAAGTGAGCTAAGAACCCAGTTGCGTCAAGAAAAAATCCCTCAAGAGCAAAAACTAGCCTTGCTAAATTCCATACGCATTTGCGATCCTGCGGTGGGAAGTGGGCATTTTTTAGTTTCAGCTTTAAATGTCATGCTTATGGTGCATTATGAGCTTGGTTTGTTTGAAGAGGACTTTTACCTAAGCGTGCAAAATGATGAAATTTTAGTGCAAAATCACAAAGGCCAGTTTTTAGAGTATAAACGCCCTGATTTTGACAAAGACAAAACCCACCTTTGTCAAAAAGAACTTTTCGAGCGTAAAAAAGACATCATAGAAAACAACCTTTTTGGAGTAGATATCAACCCAAACTCATGTGAGATCACTAAACTAAGGCTTTGGATAGAGCTTTTAAAACACAGCTTTTATGAAAGTTTTGATGATACAAACTATCATGATCTTAAAACCCTACCAAACATCGACATCAACATAAAATGTGGAAATTCGCTTATAAGTTATTTTGAAATTCACAAAAGCCTTTCTCACTACCCAAACATCAAAGAACGCATGGATAAATACAAACGCATAGTCAAAGACTACAAAGAAGGCTTTTACACCGATAAAACTCTCATCGCTAAAGAGATCAAAAACCTCAAAGAGTCTTTTAAAAATTTCTGCTTAAAAGACAAATTTGCCAAAGAGATCAAGCAACTTACCAACGGCGCTAATGAATACTCTAAAAAATACGGCGATTTTTTAGCGCAAGATGAAAAAGATGAGAATTTTAGAGCATTTTTCTCTAAAAATATGTTTGAATTTGACTTTGATGAAAGTGCTGCTAAGAAAGAATTTAAAAAGCTTAAAAAGCTTTATGAGAGTATATTTGACTTAGAAAGTGCAAATCCTTTTGAATGGCGTTTTGAATTTAGCGAAGTGCTTGATGAGGGCGGGAATTTTCAAGGGTTTGATCTCATCATCGGTAATCCACCTTATATCAGACAAGAAGATATCAAAGAACTAAAGCCAAATTTAGCAAAAAATTATAAAGTTTATAAAGGCACAAGTGACATTTATACTTATTTTTATGAGCTTGGTTTTAACACTCTAAGAGACGGGGGGGGGGTATTGAGTTTTATCACTTCAAATAAATACACAAGAGCAGGTTATGGAGAGCCTTTACGTGAATTTTTGCTTAAAAATACTACGCTTTTAGAATACATTGATCTAAATGGTATAAAAGTCTTTGATAGTGCTACGGTAGATACTTCCATACTAAGCTTTGAAAAAGCAAAAACTAAAGATAGTAGCTTTAAGTACCTAGCCCCAAACACCGAGCTTTTAAAAGAAAATGACTTTAACATAGAAAGCATTTTAGATTTTAACAAAATCGCACAAAATTCTTTAAGCAAAGAAAGCTTTACTTTTAACGATGAAAGCACAAATGCACTAAAAGCAAAGATAGAAAAGCACGGCACTCCACTTAAAGACTGGCATGGGCTTAATATAAACTATGGCATAAAAACGGGCTATAATGAAGCCTTTATCATCACTACTGAAAAAAGAGATGAAATTCTAGCTAAATGCAAAGATGAAGCCGAAAAAGAACGCACCGCCAAACTCATACGCAAAATGCTACGCGGTAGAGATATAAAAAGATATAGTTATGAGTGGGCAGGGCTTTGGGTGATAGGAACTTTTCCTAGTTTAAAAATAGATATAGAACAATACCCATCATTAAAATCTTATTTATCTAAATTTTTACCACGCATAGAGCAAAGTGGAGAAAAAGGCTGTCGTAAAAAAACAAGTAATAAGTGGTTTGAAACTCAAGATAATATAGCTTATTATCAAGAATTTGAAAAAGAAAAGATTGTTTATCCGTGTATAATGGCAAAAGAACCTTATTTTTCTTATGAAACAAATAATTCTATGGCTATAGCTCCAGCTAATATTATAACATCAGAGCCAAAAATTTTAAAATATTTACTATCTTTTTTAAATTCTAATTTTATATATTTAATTCTTAGGAAATTTTACATGGGTGGTGGCATAGAGGGTGAGCTGAAAACAAATAATTTAGAAAAACTTCCTATACCAAAAATAAATTCTAAAAATGAAAAACTAGCAAATGAGCTTATAAGCTTAGTCGATGAGATTTTAGTTTTAAAAGAACAAGACAAAAACGCAAATACCAAAACCCAAGAAGACAAAATAAACTCTATCATTTACAAACTTTACAACCTAAGCAAAGAAGAAATAAAAATCATTGAAGGAAAATAATGAAAGAAAATATATATAACATTGATTTAGAAATACCATATAGTGGTATTTTTATAAAGGGTTTAGATGATGAAAATTTAATTGTTTCTTTAGATATATTAAAATTTATGGAAATCAATGCAGAAAAACTTAAATCTTTAGGTGATAAGCTAGATGTTGGAGAATTAGCTAAACCATTAAATCCATATATTATCTATAAAACTTTAGAAGAAAATCATAAAAATAATTTTAATGGTATTAAAATTATAGACAAAATAGAAGAAGAAAATAACATTGTTTATTATTTTAATTTCGGATTAACATTAAATACTTTTATAGGACAAACAAAAGAAAATGTAGATGAAATTTTATTAAAAAAAATAAACCATATGAAAAATTTTATATCGTTTTGTTGTTTTTCTTGTGAAATAATAGGAGACGCCACTTCAATTCTCCCAAGCGAGCTTGAAAATTTAAAAAATAGTTATGGTTATGAAGGAAAAAACTATAAAAGCATTTTTAAAAGAGAAGTTTATATAAATTATAGCTGCCTTGAAAGAATAGTTTTTTCAAATTGCGAATTTAAATCTAAAATATCTTTACATAAAATTGATAGTAGTCATAAAATTGCTTTTTGCAATGGTATAGATTTTGCAAATTGTATTTTTGAAGATGATGTAAATTTTAAACGCTTTGTATCAGGTACTCCACTGCCTGATAATAAGTATTATAACAATGAAAGAGATACTATATTTGAAAATTGTATTTTTAATAAAAGAGTTGATTTCCATAATTCTAAATTTGTTAATAGTGTATATTTTACTAATTCTCATTTTAAAGATTATGTTGATTTTCACGCGTGTGAATTTAACAAAATAGCTTGTTTTTATGGAGTTACATTTGATAAAGCTCCAAATTTTTCTCAAGCGATTTTTAAAGGAAGTTTAAATGCTGTCAATACAAATTTAAATTTTACTTTTGATAATTTGCAAGAAAAAATAAATCAAGAATATGAAAAATTTAATGAAGACAAAAATGAACAATATCAAAAATCTTTAGATAAATTTGCAAATGATTTTAGAGATTCTTTTAGGGTTTTTAAAAGTGCATTGATAAAAGATAATAATCTTTTAGACGCTTCAAATTTTCATAAATACGAGCTTTATTGCAAAGAGATAGAATTAAAGGAAAGTTGGAATAGGATTAAAAATGTAAAGACAGATGAAGATTTAAGGCAAAACAATAAAAACTACTCTCAATTGACAGATTTTTTACTTTTAGGATTTTATAGAAAATTGTGTGATCATCATACCGATTTTTTAAGAGTTTTTAATAATTTTATATTGTTAATATCTTTGCATGTTTTATACGGTATTGTTATTTTTCGTATTAACGATAAAGAAATTATTGATGATGCTAAAATTTATTTAAGTGATACTTTTAACTATGATAATATTTTTTGGTATGTGTTAGGTATTTTACTGTTTATATGTGTTAGTTCTCTTTATTTTTGTAAAAATAAAGAGAAAACGCATATGATAGATCGAGAGAGCATAATAAAAAAATTTAAATGGAGTAGAATTATAATAAAAGAAATATATACTTTTTTCTTAGTTTTTACAATTTGTTATTTAGGTATTTCTACGTTTGGTATAGTTGGAGATTTTTTGGCAAAATTTTTTGATTTAAAAATATTTAAAGATGTTGTATATATATCTATTGCTTGCATTAGCTTTATTGGGTTGTTTTTGTTTTTTATAAATTCCTTTCTTTTTAGATATGTTTTTTTATCTTGCTCGTATTTTATTTTAGCTTTTGTTTTGTTTTTAAAACCAAAAGAATTTTATTTTATATATAATATTTTCAAAGAAAATAATGAAAATTTAATAATAATAAATAGCTTAAATGTGGTGTATTTTATTTTAGTTATTTTAGTGATATTCTCGCTCCAAAAAACCGCACGTAAAAACTCCATAGTGCCAAGCTAAATCAAAAGGCTTATTAAAGCCTTTTTGTTTTTTTGCTTTTTAAATTTTGTTCGTTTTTAGCTTATGGTATAATGAAAATTATCCAAAAAAGGAGTACCATGCTAAAGACAAGTTTTAAAAAATCAGTTTTTATTCCAAGCATTAGTATCATAATCATCTTAAGCCTTAGTTGTATTTTCTTACCTAAACTTACAAATGATTTTATCAATCATATCAAAAGTGGAATTTTTGCAAATTTTTCATGGTTTTATATACTAAGTGTGAGTTTTTTTGTGTGTTTTATGCTCGCACTTGCTCTTTCAAAATTTGGCGATATCAAGCTCGGCGATGATGATGAAAAACCTCATTTTAAATTCACTTCATGGCTTGCTATGCTTTTTGCTACGGGTATGGGTGTGGGGCTTATGTATTTTGGTGTGGCTGAGCCTCTCATACATAAAAAAGCCTTGCAAACAAGCGATGAAGAAGCTATGCTACATACTATCTTCCACTGGGGAATTCACCCATGGGCTATTTATGGGGTGTGTGCTTTGGCTATGGCGTATTTTGGTTTTAGATATAAAATGCCTCTTAGTTTGCGTAGCGCTTTTTACCCTTTGCTTAAAGACAAAATTTATGGTTTTTGGGGAAATTTAGTTGATATGCTGGCTTTAATTGTCACGGTTTTTGGCATTAGCACTACGCTTGGTTATAGTGCTTCTCAGCTTAATGCTGGCTTTTTAAATTTAGGCATTTTAAACGAACAAAGCTTTTTAGAACAAAGCGTGATTATAATCATCATCATTTCTTTAGCTACGCTTTCATCGATTAGTGGTTTGACAAAGGGCTTAAAAATTTTAAGCGAGGCAAATTTGGTTTTTGCAGTGGGTTTAATGCTTTTTGTGCTTTTTTCAACCAACACCATTCAAATTCTTTCACAATTTAGCTCTAATATTGGCAATTATTTGCAAAATTTAATTTCTTTGAGTTTTAAGACTTATTATTATGAAAAAGAACATATAGAGTGGTTTAATAACTGGACTATTTATTATTGGGCTTGGTGGCTTAGTTGGGCGCCTTTTGTGGGCTTTTTCATTGCTAAGATTTCTCGCGGTAGAACGATAAGAGAATTTATCTTTGGTGTGCTTGTAGTGCCTACTAGTTTTAATATACTTTGGTTTAGCATTTTTGGCAATAGTGCTTTAAATTTCAATGATATTTTAAGTCCTTTTACTTCAGCGCCCGAAAGCTTACTTTTTTATTTTTTACAAAATTTTTCTTTTTCTTATTTTAGCTCTTTGCTTGCGCTTTTGGTTTTAGCTTTGTTTTTTATCACTTCAGCAGATAGTGGGATATTTGTGTTAAATTCTTTAAGTAGTGGTGGGGCTCATGAGCCATATAAATGGCAAAATATCCTTTGGGGTTTTGTACTCGCGCTTTTAGCTACTTCTTTGCTGTATTCAGGTGGTTTGGGAGCGATTTTAAGTATCACCATGATAGTGGCTTTGCCTTTTGCTTTTTTGCTTTGTTTGATGTGTTTTTCACTGCTTAAAGGCTTAATCGTAGATGTAAATTACTCTTTGACTAAGCTTAGTCAAAGTAGTGTGTATTTTTCAGGGGAATTTTGGCAAGAAAGACTAGCTAGAATTTTAAAACAAAGCAAAGAACAAGACATACAAAATTTCTTAAACACCAAAGTAAAAAATGCTATGGAATCACTCAGCCAAAGTCTAAAAAATTACGGCTTAAAAACACAAATTGTTCAAGAAAAATCAAGCATAAGTTTGATTATAAAAAAAGAATTTGCAAAAGATTTTATCTATGGAGTGCAAGTGGTAAAAAAACAAGCAAGTCAAAGCATAATCGATGATAAATTTATGCCAACTTATTCTAAAGAATTTATCTTTGAGCCACAAACTTTTTTTGCTGATTCGCGTAATGGTTATAATATAGAGTATTTAAACGAACAAGAAATCATCGTAGATATACTAAAGCAGTATGAGAGGTATTTGCAACTTTTATTTGATGATAAAAATGAAATTTTTACCAAAGCTTATGATTAAAAAGCGTTATAATTTCACTTTATTTTATAAGAAAGGTCTTTTATGTTGCGATTTTTTTTAATGCTTTTTTGTGCTTTAAATCTTTTTGCTGCTACGCCAAAAGATACGATTGTTATAGCAGTGGAGAATGAACCAGAGCGTATTAATCCGCTTTTTAGTGAAGATCATGATGTGGCGATTGCTCTTGTGTTTTCAGGGCTTACGCGCTTTGATGAAAATATGAATCTAGCGCCTGATCTTGCTAGTTCTTGGAAAGTTAGCAAGGATGGGCTTGTTTATGAATTTACTTTAAGAGATGATGTGTTATGGCATGATGGGGTTAAATTTAGTGCTAAAGATGTAGAATTTAGTATAAATGCTTTAAAAGATGAGAAGTTAAACTCGCCTTCAAAAGTAAATTTTGATGCGGTTAAAGAAGTAAAAATCATCGATGATTATCACTTGTCTATCACACTTTCAAAGCCTTTTCCTGCATTTTTAGATGCTTTGAGTGTAGGGATTTTACCAAAACACTTACTTGAAAAAGAAAATTTAAATACCACTAAATTTAATCAAATGCCTATAGGAACAGGATCATATAAGCTAAAGCAATGGAAACAAGGTCAATACATGATCTTAGAAGCAAATGAAAATTATCATTTAGCTAAGGTAAAAACACCAAAACTCATACTAAAACACATTAAAGATCCAAGTATTAGCGCAATTGAGCTTAAAAATGGTTCTATTGATGTGGCTTTGGTTGATTTTGCTCTAGCTTCAAATTTTGCAAATGATAAAAACTTTAAAATGCTTATAGAGCCTTCGGCTGATTACCGTGCTTTGATGTTTAATTTTAATCATGAGTTTTTAAAAGATCAAAATGTGCGTTTAGCGCTAAATTATGCTATTGATAAACAAGCTATCATAAATTCACTTTTGCATTCTTTTGGAAAGGTAGCAAATCATCCTTTAGAAAAATCATGGGCAAATCCTAAAGAATTTGCAAGCTATGCTTATGATGTAAAAAAAGCAAATGAGCTTTTAGCAAAAGCGGGCTTTGCGAAAAATAAGAATGGAATTTTAGAAAAAAATGGCAAAGAATTTAGCTTTGAAATGTATGCTATGAGTGAAGATCCACTAAGAGTGGCTTTGGTAAATATCTTACAAAGTGAGTTTTTAAAGCTTGGCATAAAAGCAAAAGCAGTTGCTAAGCCAAGTGGAAGTTTTGATTATACGAAAATTGATAGCTTTTTAGTGGGTTGGGGTAGTCCTTATGATCCTGACTTTCATACCTTTAGAGTTTTTGCAAGCTCTCAAGATAGTGCTTTAAACTCAAGTGGATGGAATTTTGGTCATTATCAAAATGCTAAAGTTGATGAAGCTCTGATAAAAGCTAGAAATTCACTTGATGTAAATGAAAGAAAAAAACACTATAAAGAATTTATCGATGCTTTATATAAAGATCCTGCGTTTTTATTTATAGCTTATATTGATTATCCTTTAGTTTTTGCTAAAAATATCCAAGGTATAAAACCTCATATTTTAGGTCATCATGGGGTAGGTTTTACTTGGAATGCTTATGAGTGGAGCAAAAATTAGTGCTAAAACTCATTTTTAAACGCCTTTTATGGGCGTTTTTCTTGATGATTTTTGCAAGTTTTTTATGTTTTGTGATGATTTATCATGCTAAAGGAAGCGTGGTTTTTGCTAGTGTGCCTCAAGGAACTAGCCTTAAAATAAAAGAGCAAATCGAGCGTAATTTAAATTTAGACAAGCCCTTGTTAGAGCAGTATGAAAATTGGCTTTTTAATGCCATGAAAGGCGACTTTTCCTACTCTTTAATTAGCGGAGAAAAGGTTAGTGAAATTTTAAAAGAAAAACTTCCCTATACCATCATACTAGGGAGTTTAGCTTTTTTTATACTTTTTGTGTTATCTTTGGTTTTAGCGCTTTTTTGTGTTCTTTATAAAGATAGCTTTTTGGATAAATTTATTACTTTTTTAACGATGAGTTTTTTTGCACTGCCTGCTTTTTCTTTATCACTAATGCTTATTTTGGTTTTTGCTGTATTTTTTAAGCTTTTTCCAAGTTCGGCTATTGCAGATATTGGCTTTGAAGATGATGTGCTTAATCGTTTATGGCATTTGTTTTTACCAGTATGTGCTTTAGTGCTTTCGCATTTAGCTGTTTTTGTGCGTTTTATAAGGACAAGTTTGATTGATAGTTTAAATCAAAGCTTTATAGAAAGTGCTTTTGCAAGAGGACTTAGCAAAACAAGAATTTATTTGCACTTTGTGTTAAAAGATGCTTTTGGTTCTATACTTGCGTATTTTGGTGCTTCTTTTGTGAGTTTTTTAATGGGAACTTATATAGTAGAAAGTGTGTTTTCTTATGAGGGCGTGGGAAATTTGGTAATTAAAAGCATATTGTTTAAAGACTATCCTGTGGTGCTAGCTGTGGTGATTTTTAGCATTTTAGTGGTGGTGCTTGTAAATTTGATCGTAGAAATAATTTGCAAGATGATTAATCCAAGGTTTGCTAATGCGTAAGTTTTGCGTGATGATGATTTTGCTAAGTTTTATTTTAGCGCTTTTTGCGCCTTTAATAAGTTCTTATGATCCAAATTTAGTAGATTTAAGTAAGGCTAAAATAGCCCCAAATTTAAGTCATATTTTTGGTACAGATTTACTTGGTAGAGATGTTTTTACGCGTATTTTATATGCCTTGCGTGTTTCTTTGTTTGTAGGGGTAATGGCAGCATTTTTTAGTGTGCTTTTTGCTTGTGTTTATGTGTTTTTAACAAGATTTTTTGCTTATGCTTTTTTCGCTAGAGTACTTGATATGCTTTTGGCACTACCTTCTTTGCTTGTGATTATGTTTTTTCAAAGCTTTTTGGCAGGATCTTTGTGGAGCATGATTTTTATCATCGCTTTGGGGCATTTTGCTTTTGTGGCAAAGGTGCTTGATACTCAGCTTAATAAATTTCAAAAACTTGAGTTTTATCAAAATGCTATCATTTTAGGTTCTAGCAAGATGAAAGCTTTATTTAGCGAGCTTTTGCCTGCTTGTTGGAATTTGCTTTTTGTGCTTTTTGTTTTAAATATCGCTCATGCTATTACAAGTGAAGCTACTTTGAGTTTTTTTGGTTTGGGTGTAGAGCTTTGGACTCCAAGTTTAGGAAATACGCTAAATGAAGCAAGCAAGGCTGTGTTTTTAGGATTTTGGTGGATGATAGTTTTTCCAGTAGCCTTTATACTTATGCTTATCTTGCCTTTGCTTGCTTTGGGTAATGATTTACAAGAAGAGATTAAAGTATGATAGAAATTTCAAATCTTAACCTTAGCTTTAAAGATAAAATCTTACTAAAGGATATAAATCTTAATTTAGAAGATGGCAAAGCTTTGGCTATCATGGGTAAAAGTGGAGCGGGAAAAAGCTTGCTTTTAAAAAGTATGATTAAGCTTTTTGATAAACACTATAAACTCAATGCACAAAAATTTCAGATAGATCAAAAAGATATTTTAAATTTAAAAGAAAAAGAACTAAATGCATTAAGAGCTAAGGTAAATTTGCTTTTTCAAGATGTTTATGGGAGTTTTTATCCTCTTGTTGATATAGGGAGTTATTTTAATATAGTTTTAAAAACTCATACTAATTTAAGCACAAAAGAGATTAAAGAAAAGGCCTTTTATTATTTTGAGTGCTTGGGACTTAAAAATCATGATCTTTTGTGGCATTCTTTTATATATCAGTTAAGTGGTGGTATGGCAAGACGCGTTCAAATAGCTCTAGCTTTGTTAAGCGAGGCTGAGTATTTATTGTGTGATGAGATTACAAGTTCTCTTGATAGAGCTAATGAAGAAAAAATCATCGCTATTTTAAAAGAGTTAAAAGCGCATTTTAAAAATCTCATTTTCATCACGCATGATATAAATTTAGCCAAAGAGCTTTGCGATGAGGTGGCTATCATAGAAGATAAAACTTTACTTTATCAAATGCCTATGAAAAAGTTTTTAAACAATCCAAAAGGTATTTTTGCTAAAGAATTGTTAAATTATTTTGAGAATGAAAATGTTTTTAGAAGTTAAAAATTTAAGCAAATCTTATAAATTTAAAAAACACTGGTATTTAAAAGAAGAAGAAATTTTTGTTTTTAAAGATGTGAGTTTTTCTTTAAAACAAAATGAGAATTTATTGCTTTGTGGGGAAAGTGGTAGTGGCAAAAGCACTTTGGCTAAAATTCTTTGTATGCTTGAACGTGCAAATACTGGAGAAGTTTTGTTTGAAAATGAAAATATATTAAATTTAGATTTTAACGCTCAAAGAAAATTACGCCAAAAAATTCAATATGTTTTCCAAGATCAAAAGCTAGCTTTAAATCCTTACAAAAGCACCAAAAGACTTTTACTTGATGTGTATGAAAATTTTAAACTTAAGCCTGATTTTGAAGAGCTTTTTAAGCTTTTTGATGCTTTTGAGCTTGAAAAAGATATTTTAAATTTAAAACCCTCTAAGCTAAGTGGTGGTCAAAGTCAAAGACTAGGTTTGATTAGAGCTTTGCTTTTAAAGCCAAAATTGCTTATTTTAGATGAAATCACAGCAGCGCTTGATGTGGTGACCGCTTATAAAATTTTAAACTATTTGCACACTTTTCAAAAAACACACGATATTACTTATATATTTATTTCTCATCAAGAAAAAATCTTGCAAGATATATGCCATAAAAAAGTGTTTTTATAATAAAGATAAAAATTGTTTCATTTTGAAATACCTAAAAAATTATTTTTTTGATAATAAGTTTTTATATAGCTAAGTTAAAGTAAAATAAATTTTAATTATGCTTGAATAAAAGGTTTATTATGACGCACGCAACTATAGAGCATCAATACTTTGGCATCTTTGCAATGCTTGTTATTGCAAGTGTTATATTTTTTACTTTGGTGTACATTTCTTCTAAAATAGGATCCAAACTCGCCTCTCATAATAGAAAAAAACTAGGACTTGGGATTTATGAGTGTGGACCTATGGCTTCTAAGCAAGCAAACAAAATTAATTCTCAATTTTTTGTTTTTGCTTTGATTTTTATTTTGCTTGATATTGAAGTAGTATTTTTATTTCCTTGGGCGGTGATTTTTAAAGATTTAACCACAGAGCTTTCAAATTACGGCCTATCTTTATTTGCCTTAGTGGAAGTATTTGTTTTTATTTTATTGCTTGCAATAGGTTTTTTATACGCTTATAAAAAAGGAGCATTCGCATGGCAGAGTATCAAAAAATGAGCAATGCGCCAGTTGTTTTAACTACGGTTGATAAGTTAGTGCAATGGGGTAGGAGTAATTCTTTATGGGCGCTATCTTATGGGCTTGCCTGTTGTGCTATTGAAATGATGGCAGCAGGTGGTGCAAGATATGATTTTGATAGATTTGGAACTATTTTTAGAGCAAGTCCAAGACAATCTGAAGTAATGATTATAGCGGGTACTTTAAGCAAAAAACATGCTGAATTTACAAGAAGACTTTATGATCAAATGCCTGATCCTAAATGGGTTATTTCTATGGGTTCTTGTGCAAATACCGGCGGTATGTTTAATACCTATTCTACCGTTCAAGGGGTAGATAGAATCATTCCTGTTGATATTTATGTACCAGGCTGTGCCCCACGCCCTGAAACTTTTCAATTTGCTTTGATGATTTTGCAAAAAAGAATTCGTAAAGAAAAAGCAAGCAGAAAAATAGCTCCAAAAAGGCTTATATGATGAGAAAATATAGCGATAAGAAAAATGCTCAGCTAAAAAATTATTATGAAGATAGATTTTACCATGCACCTGCAACTAAAAAACTAAGTACAGAGAGTAGTGCTTTTGAGAGTGATCATCAAATTTTAAGCCAAGAATTTGAGTTAAAAAATTCTTTTATAGAGCTTGATTTTTGGGTGATTGAAATAAATAAAGATGATAATGTTGCTATTCTTAGCAAGCTTAAAAATTTAGGTTATAGTTGTTTTACTGACGCAAGTGCGATTGATTTTGTCGCTCAAAAACAAGGTTTTGAGGTGTATTATCAGCTTTTAAATATGGAGAAAAATTTAAGAGTGAGAATAAAGACTTTCGTTGGTTTAAAAGAAAGACTTCAAAGTGTTATGAGTGTTTTTAAGGGCGCTAATTGGTGTGAGAGAGAAATATATGATATGTTTGGAATTTTCATTATCAATCATCCGAATTTAAAAAGACTTTTAATGCCTGATGATTGGTATGGACATCCTTTTTTAAAAAGCTATCCTTTGCATGGTGATGAATTTGCTAAATGGTATGAGATAGATAAAATTTTTGGAAAAGAATACCGCGAGGTAGTAGGTGAGGAAAATAGAGATCCAGGTTTTGTAGATGAAAAAGACACGCTAAACTTTAGCAGAATTTATCATGAGGTTGGTAAAGGCGAAGCCCCAAGAGAAGATAAATATCTACAAGAATATCAAGAAGAAGGTGGTGTGCCTTTTGTGAAAAAAGCCAAAAGAACGCAAGTAAAAATTTTAGATAAGAGAAGATAAAATGCAAATTTCTACTAAATTAAAACCTTATTATGAAAATATAAGCTTTGAGCGTGAAGATGGTACTATGATAGTAAATCTTGGTCCCCAGCATCCAAGTGCTCATGGAAATTTACGCCTTATTTTAGAACTTGATGGAGAAGAAATCACCAAGGCTGCTCCTTGTATAGGCTATATGCATCGTGGTATGGAAAAAATGGCTGAAAATATGATTTATCAAGAGTTTATCCCAACTACTGATAGAATGGATTATATCGCAGCTAGTGCAAATAATTATGCCTATGTAGCTGCTGTGGAAAAACTTTGTGGCTTAGAAATTCCACGCAGGGCAAGTGTGATAAGGATGATTTTGCTTGAGTTAAACCGCATTGCTTCACATTTGTTGTGGCTTGCTACACATGCTCTTGATATTGGTGCGATGACAGTATTTTTATACTGCTTTAGAGAGCGTGAATATGTGCTTGATCTAATAGAAAAATATTGCGGGGCAAGACTTACACATTCATCTATGAGAATAGGCGGGGTAATGCTTGATTTACCTGAAGGTTTTTTAGATGAACTTTTAGCATTTTGCAATAAATTTCCAAATGATATAAAAGATTATGAAGCCTTGCTTGATGATAATAGAATTTGGCGTGCAAGAACTGAAAATGTAGGAGTGGTAAGTAAAGAACAAGCGCTAAGTTGGGGTTGTAGCGGGGTTATGCTAAGAGGAAGCGGGATTGCTTATGATGTTAGAAAAGAAGAACCTTATTTACTTTATGATGAGGTAGATTTTGGCGTGCCTGTGGCTAAAATGGGTGATTCTTATGCAAGATATAAAGTTTATATGCAAGAATTTAGAGAAAGTTTAAAAATTTTAGTTCAATGTGCTAAGCTTTATCAAGATACTCCGCCTGAAATTTTGTGCAATCATCCTGAGTATGTAAGTGCTTCAAAAGAGCAAATCATGACACAAAATTATTCGCTTATGCAACATTTTGTCCTAGTAACCCAAGGCTTAAAACCACCAAAAGGAGAGGTGTATGTGCCAACTGAAAGTCCAAAAGGCGAACTTGGATTTTTTATTCACTCAGATGGTAGCGGTAGGCCATATAGATTAAGAGCTAGAACCCCAAGTTTTTTTCATTGTGCATTTTTAGAAGAAATGCTTGTAGGGTCATATTTGGCTGATGCGGTGGCGATTTTAGGAAGTATTAATATAGTTTTAGGTGAGATAGACCGATGAGACGCGTGGATTTAAGAAAAAGTCAAGATTTATTTAAGGATTTAGAACAAATCATTCAAAAAGCCTATATGGGTGAAGTTTTAGTGGTTTTGTTTGAAATAGGAGATTTTTCTAATGTAGAAAAAAGTTTTGCTTTCATAAAAGAGCGAAATTGTGAACTTTTAAATTCTTTAAAATTTAATCAAGTAGATTGGACTATAGTTTTTAAAAAGGTAGGACAATGAAATTAGCAAAATATCAAGAAGGCTTAAATGCTTTGTGTTTTGTGGATTTGCTTTCTTTAAAAAATCCTTCACTTTGTGCTAAGCTTAACAAAAGTAAAAATTACAATATTTCCTGTTTAGAAGATAAAAATTTAAAAGCAAGCTTTTATAAATGTGAGATTGCAAGTGTGCCTTTCGTGCTTGCATTACTTTGTAAGATGAGTTTGGATACTGAATTTAACGAGCTTGATGAGGGTTATTTAAGTGCTGAATCTTGCTTTGGTGAAGAAGAGGCTTTAGAGATTTTGGAATTTTTAAAAGAAGCAAAGTGTATTATTTTTGATGAAAATTTATACCAGCATAAAGATTTTGAAAATATTAAGTATTTTTTAGAAAAACTTTGTCATAAATTTAATCTTTTGCTGATTTGCTCTAATGAAAATGAAGAAAATTTGTCAATACAAAATTCTTTTAGTGAACTTTTAGAACTTGATAATTTTGATGGAACTATCATCATGCAAGCACCTTTAAGGGATAAAAATTTGCATTGTTCTTCATCTTTTGCTTTGATTGCCAAGGTTAAGGATGAGGATAAAATTAATTTAAAAATAAACACTCAAGAATTTGCAACTATAGTAAAAATCAATCATGATTTAAAAGGCACGGTGGCTTTGTTTGATTATGAAAGCGCTGGTTTTGCTTTTTCAAAAGCTCAAGTTAAGGTTATAAAATGAAAGTTATCATTAATGGTATAGAATGTGAGGCAAATGAGGGTGAGTATATCTTAAATGTCGCAAGAAAAAATGATATTTTCATTCCTGCAATTTGTTATTTAAATGGTTGTTCTCCAACACTTGCATGTCGTATGTGTATGGTAGAAGCTGATGGTAAAAAGGTTTATTCTTGTAATACTAAAGTTAAAGAAGGTATGGTAGTAGAGAGTGATTTGCCAAATTTATGGGATGAGCGTAATGCTATCATGCAAGCATATTGTATCAACCACCCTTTACAATGTGGGGTATGTGATAAATCTGGCGAATGTGAGCTTCAAAACTTTACACACAAAGCAAGAGTAAATGTGCAAAATTATTGGATTAAAGATACCCATAAAGAGCATAAAAAATGGGGCGAGATTAATTATGATCCAGCTTTATGTATAGTGTGTGAAAGATGTATCACAGTTTGTAAAGATAAAATAGGTGAAAGTGCTTTAAAAACTACTCCAAGAGGAGCAAACGCGCCCGATGCAAGTTTTAAAGAGAGTATGAGTAAAGACGCGTTAGCGATTTGGACTAAATTTCAAAAGAGTTTAATTGCGCCAAGTAGTGGTGATATGCTTGATTGCTCTTTTTGTGGAGAATGTACAAGTGTATGTCCAACAGGAGCCTTGGTGGGTTCGGCTTTTCAATATACATCTAATGCTTGGGAATTAAAGAAAATTCCAGCTAGTAATCCACATTCTAGTGATTGTGAGTTGATGTATTATGATATTAAACAAACTAGTATTAATAATCAAAAAGAAAAAATTTATAGAGTGAGTAATGATTTTGCTTTTGCTACGCTAAATAAAGCTGCAAGATATGGTTTTAATACCCAAAATGAAGTTCAAGGTAAAGATGAAAAAGCTTTTGAAAAACTAGTAAATATGATAAAAAATGATGAAATAAAAAATATTTTATTTAATAGTTTTATTACCAATGAAGAAGCTTTAATCTTGCAAAATTTAAGTAAAAAATTTAATCTTAACCTTATAAACCATGAAGCTAAAAAATTCCAAGATTTCCTAGCTTGTTTTTATCAAAATGCAAATGCAATGTATAATGCAAATACAGACGATATCACTCAAAGTGATTTTTTAATCATCGTAGGTTCATTTTTACGCTATGATGCGCCAACGCTAGGATATAAAGTTAATAACGCTTTAGTGATGAATAAAGGTGCGGGGATATATTTTCACCCTATAAAAGATAAAGGTGTGGATAAATATTCTAAAAATTTCTTGCAGATTAATCATGATATTAAAGATAATGAAAATATTTTATTGTTTATCTTGCAAAAATTTGCTAAAGAGTTTCCACAAGAATTTAAAAATACATTAGAAAATGCGTATTACCAAGGCACTAAAGAAATTGAAGAAACTATTAATGAAGAAGTTATTGAAAAGATAGAAAAGCAAAATGAAAATGGTGACACTATTATAGAAGAAGTTAAAAAGCTTGTGCCTAAAAAAATTAAAAAAAGCATAGAGGTGCAAAGATCAAATTATGCGAAAAATCTTGGCATAGATGAGGATATTTTAGAAACTTTGCTCGCAAAAAAGCAAAAATTTACACTTATTATAGGAAGTGATTTTTACTATGATGAGCAAAGTGTAAAGCTAGCAAAACTTTGTGCTTTGGTGCAAAAATATACCGATTTTAAAGTCTTTTTAAATCCAACTTGTACCAATACTTTAGGCGTGAGTTTAATTTGTGATTTAAGTCAAGATTTTCAAGCGGGAAAAACACTAGGTTATAACGAAAAAGGCAATTTTACTTTTTCTTATGATGGGCATTTTGATCTTGCAAGTTCTAGTTTAAATCAACAAGAAGGTAGCTTTGTAAATTATGACAAAAGATTGGTTCCTACAAATGCAGCTTTAGAATTTAAAGGTTATTTTTTAAATGATTTAGCAAATGCTTTAGGTTTTGATGAGGAATTTACAATCAACTATACTAAATTTTTACCACAAAATAAAGGCTTTATGGCAATTGATTTTGATGAGTTGGAAAATCATTATGATAATGGTGGGGCAAATCATAGAGGCTATGAGCTTGATTTTTCTCATTTTGAGTTTGAAAAAACATTAAGTACTCAAGAAGTCAAAAAGCAAAATGAAGGAAATTTAACCTTATATTATGCAAATCGTATTCATCAGTTTTCAAAGCTTAGCAATAGAGCTTTTAATGAGGTTGGAGCTTTATTTTTATCGTCTGATTTAATGCAAAAATTTGATTTAAACCAAGATGATAGTGTTATTTTAAAAAATGAAAAAACTCAAATTGCTATAAGTGTAAAATGTGATGAATCTTTAGAAAATGGCGCGTATTTGGGGGATTATGATAGTAAGATTGATTATAAATCTTTATTTAATAATACTCGATATGCAAAAGTTTGGCTTGAAAAAGCAGGAGCTAAAATATGAGTGATATTACTTTTTTTATTATAGAAACAATTATCAAATGCGTGCTTGTTATAGCTATTTTTGCAACTTTAGCAGGCTTGGCAACTTATCTTGAAAGAAAGGCTTTGGCTTTATTTCATCGTCGTTTAGGGCCTGATATGGTAGGTCCTTTTGGATTGCTTCAAGTAGTTGCTGATATGATTAAGCTTTTTACTAAACAAGATATAGTGCCAACTTATGCTCAAAAAGTGGTGTTTTTAATCGCTCCATTGATTGCAGCAATTTGTGCTTTTGTGGCAATTGCAGCTATACCTATTTTTCCTGAATTTACTTTATTTGGTAGAGTGATTCGTCCTATTATTGCTGATATTAATGTGGCTTTATTATTTGTCATAGGTATGGGTGGGGTTAGTTTTTATGCGATTTTTTTAGGAGGCTTGGCTAGTAATAATAAATGGTCATTGTTAGGTGGGGCAAGAGGGCTTGTTTCTATCATTTCTTATGAGAGTGTTGCAGGTCTTTCTTTGGTATGTGTTGTAATGCTTGTTGGCTCTTTGTCTTTAGTAGATATTAATAACTATCAAAGTGAAGGCATACTTTCTTGGCTTATTTTTAAACAACCTTTGGCTTTTATTTTATTTGTGATAGCTATTTTTATAGAAACTAATAGAACTCCACTTTGTTTAAGTGAAAACGAAACTGAACTTGTTTCAGGTTATGGCACTGAATATAGTGGGCTTAGATGGGGTATGTTTTTTATCGGAGAATATACAGCCATGATAACAGGAGCGATTATGATATCGCTTTTATTTTTGGGTGGATTTAATGATTTTTGGATTATACCAGGGGCTATTATGATGCTTTTGAAAGTGTCTTTTGTGTTCTTTTGGTATTTTTGGGCTAGAGGGGCTTTTCCGCAATTGCGTCCTGATCAAGTAATGAGAATGTGTTATTTGATTTTAATTCCTTTAGCGGTTTTAAATTTATTAATTAGTGCTTTAGTACTTGTGATATAGGAAAAACAATGAAAAAAGGTTATTTTAAAGTAGATTTTGAGCGTAAAAATCCTCAAAATGCTTATGAAAAATTCATACAAGTAATCAAGCGTTCTTTAAATACAGAACTTTTTGTAGGTTTGTTTGTCGTATTAAGAGAAATGTTTAAAAAAAATAATAGTGCAACGATTAAATACCCTATGGAAAAAGTTGCTTTAGATAATCGCTACCGTGCGGTACATCGTTTGATGCGTTTTATTGAAAGTGAAAATGAATGTTGTATTGGTTGTGGCTTGTGCGAAAAAATTTGCATTAGTAATTGCATAAGAATGGAAACAAGTTTAAGCGAAGATGGACGCAAAAAGGTTGAAAATTATAGTATCAATTTAGGACGTTGTATTTATTGCGGATTTTGTGCTGATGTTTGTCCTGAACTTGCTATTGTACATGGCAAAGAGTATGAAAATGCAGCAGAGCAAAGATCGTATTTTGGTCAAAAGGAAGATTTTTTAACTCCTATCGATGAGCTTAAAAATCAAGTAGTATTTGAAGGAAGTGGTAGTTTAAGAAAAGATGCTGATGATTTAGTAAAGAAAACTCCAAATTATTATGAGATAGATTTGCAAAGACAGCAAGATACCCCAAAGGAAGAAAATGTTTGAAACGATAGCTTTTTGTTTGTTAAGTGTTTTGGTATTGGGATTTTTTCTAATTAGCGTTTTAAGTACTAGTGTACTTTATGCTATTAGTTCTTTGGCTGCGGCTATGGTTTTTTTGAGCGGATTTTATTTTTTACTTAATGCTGAATTTATTGGAGCAATTCAAATTATCGTTTATAGCGGGGCTATTTTAGGTCTTTATAGTTTTGCTATGATGTTTTTTGATGCTTCGATAAAAGTAAAGGAAAGTCTAAAAGGTAAAAGAGTATTTATTTTTGCTGTGATTTTTAGTGCTATTTTGTTAATTAGTATTATTATGGGCTATAACTTTGGTTTAAATGAAACTAGTGAAGTTTATGATCTTGATTCAACTCAGCAAATAGGTTTTACTTTATTTACAAAATACATGCTTGCTTTTGAATTTATGGCAATTTTACTTTTAATAGCTTTAATTTGTGCAATAGCACTTACTCAAAAAAATATAAAAAAGGATGAGCAATGATGTTAGAAAAATACTACATTGTGGCTATTTTGATGTTTATCATTGGTCTAATAGGTATTATAAAACGCCAAAATTTAATTATGCTTTTTATTTCAAGTGAAATTTTATTAAACGCTGCTAATTTGGCCTTAGTTACAGCAGGAGCTTCTCATAAAGATATTGAAGGACAAATTTTTGCTTTATTTGTAATGGGGGTTGCAGCTTGTGAGGTAGCTGTTGGGATAGCACTTTGTGTTTTATGGTATAGAAAAACAGGAACACTAGAGCTTAGTTCTTTAGCTGAAAAAGGAGAGTTAAAATGCAAAATTTAGCTTTAATTGCACTTTTTTCTCCTTTAGTTTCAGCTATTGTTTTAGGTATTTTTGCTTTTAGTGCTAAGAAAATTATTTTAGGTTATTTAGCTTCTTTGCTTATAGCTTTTTCGGCACTTGCTTCAATTATTTTATTAAGCAATGGAGTGCATTTTAATTTTGAACTTGGTACTTGGATATCTTTGGTAGATGTTAGTTTTGGTTTTAAAATAGACTCTATTACTTTAATTATGATGAATGTAGTAAGCATAGTTGCTACTTTTGTGCATTTATATAGTATATTTTATATGGAGCATGATGAAGGGTTTAATCGCTATTTTAGCTATTTAGGGCTTTTTGTTTTTTCTATGATGTTCTTGATTATGAGTGATAATTTCTTAGGACTTTTCATAGGTTGGGAGGGCGTTGGACTTTGCTCATGGCTTTTGATAGGTTTTTGGTATCATAATGAAAAATATACCTTTGCTGCTAATGAAGCATTTATCATGAATAGAATTGCAGATTTGGCTTTGCTTTTAGGAATTTTCTTAATTTATATAGAGTTCAATTCTTTAAAATACGATGAGTTTTTTACCCTTTTATCTTTAGGGCATGAAAATGATATGATTTTGATTTTAATAGCACTTTTACTTTTTGTGGGCGCTATGGGTAAATCAGCACAATTTCCTTTCCATACTTGGCTTGCTGATGCTATGGCAGGACCTACACCAGTTTCAGCGCTAATCCATGCTGCAACTATGGTTACTGCGGGAGTTTATTTGGTGATTCGTGCTGGAGAGCTTTATTTGCAAGTCCCTGAAGTAGGGTATTTTATCGCTATACTTGGAGCTTTTGTAGCGCTTTTTGCCGCTTCTATGGCTATGGTGGCTAAAGATTTAAAGAGAATTATTGCTTATTCAACGCTTTCTCAACTTGGGTATATGTTTGTAGCAGCAGGTCTTGGGGCTTATGCTATAGCTTTATTTCATCTAGCAACCCATGCATTTTTTAAATCTTTATTATTCTTAGGTGCAGGTAATGTTATGCATGCGATGAATGATAAGCTTGATATTAGCAAGATGGGTGGACTTTATAAAAGTATGCGTTTTAGTGCTATTTTAATGCTTATAGGCTCTTTGGCTTTGGCAGGAATTTATCCTTTTGCAGGATTTTTCTCTAAAGATTTAATTTTAGGATTTTCTTTTATAAGTCATCATCATGGAATTTTCTTGGTGCTTTTAATAGCAGCTTTTATGACAGCTTTTTATAGTTTTAGACTTTTAATGCTTGTATTTTTTACTCCAAAAAGACATGAAGAACATCCTCATGAAGCTAGTAAAATAGCTTTGCTTGCGATGAGTCCTTTGGCTTTACTTGCTATTATTGCAGGATTTTTTGAGCATAGTTTTATGGAGTTTGTGAGTCAAAACTTAGCTTTTATTGATGGACAAAATTCTTTAGTTATGGTGCTTGCAAGTGCTGCTGCAGTGCTTGGGGTGCTTTTAGCTATTATAGCTTATTGGAAAAATTGGTTTAAACCTTCACTTTCTAAAACAAGTATTTATAAGCTTTTGTTTAATGAATACTATATACCAAGGTTTTATCATCAATTTATTGTTAGTAAATATGCTTTATTTTGTGAATTTTTAAGAAAAAGCGATAAAGAAATTTTAGATACTTTGGTAGATAGTGTTGCATTTTTCCTTAAAACTTTTGCTAGAACTCTTAGCATAGGTAAGGATTATTCTTTGGTTTTAAGAATCGCAGTGTTGGCTTTTGTATGTTTATTTTGTTTAGCGTTGGCGGTGTAGAATGCTTAGTTTATTAATGTTATTTCCATTTTTTGCAGCTTTTATAGCTTTGTTTTTGCAAAAAGAAGATAGCAAGTCTTTTGCTATTTTAGTTAGCTTTTTGATTTTAGTTTTTAATGTTTTTTTATTGTTTAATTATCATAATGGTATAGCTTATGAGTTTAGTTTAAATTCTTTAATAGTTAATTTTCATATCGGTGTAGATGCTATAGCGCTTTATTTAATGTTGCTTTGTTCTATTATGATTTTTTTATCTTTTGTATGTTTGGATATTCAAGATAAAAGTGTTGTAGTAAGTATATTTTTATTGCAATTTTGTATTATAGGGCTTTTTGCTTCATTAGATGCTTTATTATTTTATGTATTTTGGGAGTTTTCTCTTATACCGCTTATTTATTTAATAGGCAGATATTCAGATAATTATAAAGCAGGGATTAAATTTTTCATTTATGCATTTTGCGGTTCTATGCTCATGCTTTTAGCGATTATTTATGTAGGATTTTTGTATTATCAAAGTTTTGGGTATTGGAGTTTTGATTTACTTGCTTGGTATAAGAGTGAATTTTTCATACCTGAAAGTGTGCAAAATTTAATCTTTATAGGATTTTTTATCGCTTTTGCGATTAAAAGTCCTTTATTTCCTTTCCACACTTGGGCGCCAAAAGTTTATGCAAAAAGTCCGACTTTAGTATCTGTAATGCTTGTTAGTTTTAAAATGGCTCCTTTTGGATTTTTAAGATTTATCTTGCCTTTAACACCTGATACTTTAAATCATTATTATTCTTTACTTGCTATTTTATGTATAGTTGGAATTTTATATGCAGCTTTAATTGCTTTTAAAACCAAAGATTTAAAAGAATTAATTGCTTATAGCTCAATTTCACATTTGGGTGTGGTGATTTTGGGTATTGTGACTTTTACTTATAATGGGGTTAGTGGTTCTGTATTTTACATGTTTGCACATGGTATAGTAACGGGTGGTTTGTTTTTGGCTGCTTATATGCTTTATAAAAGATATCATACTTTTGATTTAGACTTTTATAAAAATTTAGCTAAAACAGCTCCATTATTTAGCTTTTTCTTTGCGGTGTTATTATTTTCATCTATTTCACTACCTTTGACTATTTCTTTTGTAGGTGAGTTTTTAATTTTACAAGGCATAGCAAGTGTGAATTTATGGTATGCATTATTTGCAGGTGGTGTGATTATTTTAGGGGCTATTTATATGTTAAATATTTATAGAAATATGTTTTTTGCCACTAGTGAAGAAAAAATAGAGAAATTAATATTAAAAAAAGGTGAAATTTTTGTTTTGAGTATTTTAAGTGCCTTGGTAATTTATTTAGGGATAGCTCCAAGTGCTATGCTTGATGAAATTGCTTTGAATGTAAATAGCATTCTTGAAGTTATGCAAACAAGAAATATTGCAATAGAAAATCAAAAAATCATAGATGATATAAGAGGTTTTTAATGAGTGGCTTTAGTTTAGAAAAATTCAATTTTGTATTATTATTTCCTGTGTTATCATTGCTTTTTTGGGCTATTGTTTTGCTTTTATTGGATGCATTTAAAAAACTTTCTAGAAATTTTTATATAGGAGCAAGTGTTATAGCTTTATTTAGCGCTTTGTGTTTTTTATTGCTTTATAATGGCTTTGTTTTAGATAACTCTCATGCCTTTTTTGGTTTATTTGTAAGTGATAATTATGCAATTTTTGCTCAAATAGTTATTTTAGTTTTTTCAATGCTTTATTTATTAATGGATAAAGATGAGCAAAAGGCAGAGTTTTTTTCTTTGTTTTTATTTATGATTGCTTCTTTGATATTAATGATATCAAGCACTAATTTAATTGTAATTTTCCTAGCTTTAGAAGGTTCTTCTTTAGCTCTTTATACGTTAATAGCACTAAGAGGAACTCATAATGCTATTAGCTCTAGTATAAAGTACTTTACTTTAGCTGCGGTAGGCGCTGGGTTTTTTGTCTTTGCTTGTGCTTTTGTATATTTAAAAACAAAATCTTTGGATTTAGATAATCTATTGCATTCTGAATATATTTCAGATCCTATCTTGCTTTGTGCTGGGGTAATGTTTTTAGTTATTGTTGGAGTAAAACTTTCTATTGCACCTTTTCATTTTTGGTTAAAAGATGTGTATTGTGGAGTGCATACAAATTTTATAGCATTTATATCTATAGTACCAAAAATAGCTATGATAATAGTAGTTTTAAGAATTTTTTCTGCTTTGGGCGGTGGAGTAAAATTTGAATACATAGTAGCATTACTAGCAATTTTTTCTATGCTTGTTGTAAGTATAGTAGCTTTAATCCAAAAAGATGTGAAAAAAATGCTAGCATATAGTTCTATTACTCATTCTTCTTTTATATTAGCAGTTATTGTTTCTAGTATGAGTGTGAGTTCTCAAGGAGATGGGACTTCTTATTTGCTTTCAATTTTTGCTTTGTTTGTGTATTGGATATCTTTTGCTTTTGCAAATTATGGAATTTTTTTGATATTGAGTTTATTTCAAAAAAGTTCATTTGAGAGTTTTTCGGGCTTGTTTAATCAAAGACCAGTATTGTCTATAATGCTAGCTATATTCATTTTGTGTATAGCAGGTATTCCGCCTTTTGGTATTTTTTGGGGTAAAATTTTAATTTTAGCTTCTATTTTAAACTCAGGCTATTATGTACTTATATTTGCTATAGCTTTAAGTTCTATGATTATGCTTTATGCTTATTTAAAAATTTTAATTTATGTTTTTTTCAAAAAGGCTCAAATCATAGAAAGTGCAAACTTAGATGTAAAACAAAAGATTATTTTATGCTTGTGTTTGATTGGAAGTGTTTCTTGCGTGTTTTTGCTTTTGTAAAATAATATTGCTATAATCACGCTTATGATAAGGGTTTTATTTTTATTTTTATTAAGTATAACTTATACATTTTCTTTTGAAATTATTGTTAATAAAGGGGAAGAGCATAAACGCCCTTTTACGCTTTTGCATTTAAAAGATGATAAGGATTTTACTTGCAAAAGTGTTTTTGAATTTGAAAAAACCCATTTTGAGTGCAATGTTTTAGGTGTTAGCAATATGCAGTTTCAAAATAAAGAATTTGATGATTTTACGATTTATTTTGAAAAGCACCAAACTTTTTTGACAATCAAAATCTATCCTAAAATTTTAGCTAAGATGTTTAATTATTCTCAAGATATTTTTAATGCTAAAGAAATTCAAAGTCAAAGTGAAGATGCTTCTAAGCATTTTGTATTTATTTTTACCAAAGATTTAAGGTATTATAAACCTAGCGATGGGCTTGATTTTGATATTTATTTTGATGATGCATTAATGCCTTATATTGGAGCATTAGATTTAAATTCTAATCCTATGGAAACTTCAAAAAGTGCAGATTTTAACGCTTATTTTAGTATAAAACAAGAATATGAAGCAAAAAAATATGATCAGGTTTTAAGGGATGCAACTAGCGCTATTAAGCGTTATCAGGGTAGTGTATTTATGAATGAATTTGAGCTTTATAAATTAAGAGCTCAAAATAAACTATACACTTATGAACTTGATAAAGACCAAGTAATTTTAGAGCAAATGTTAGATGATGCTAAAAGATGGGTAAGAACTTATATTAACGATAAAGATTATACAGAAGTAATGTATATTATGATGAGAGTTTATATGGGTTTATCGCAAAGATCTAATGTTGAATATATTATAGATACTTTAAATACTGAACACAAAGGCGATAAATATACTATAATGGCTTTACTTGATTATGCAGATTATTTGTATCATTTGGGTAAAAAAAATACCGCAAATAATATTTATCAAGATGTGTATTATTCTACTCCAAATGCAGATTTAGCCAGTAGAGCCGCTTTATTTTTATCAAAGAATCATCTAGAGGCAAAAAATATAAAAGAAGCCAAAGAGTTAGCAAATAAAATTTTAGAATCAAACCCTGAATTTTTCATGAGTGATTTGGAAAATTCTCTATTATTGGCAAAAGCTTTTGCTAATAATAGGGTTTATGATTTAAGTTCTAAAATTTATGAGTATATTTTTACGCATTTAACCAAGGTAGATAAAGAATATGAAAGAGTATTAAAAGATCTTGCCTTGTCTTTATTAAATGCAAATGAGCATATTAAGGCTCAAAAATATTTAGATCTTTATGCAGAAGATTTTCCTTTGGGTGAATATGTGAGTTTAATTAAAGAAGCACAAGATAAAAACTTTTTATATTTAAAAGATGCTAATGCAAGTTTTTTGCATCAAAAATATGAAGAAATTATGAAAAAATACGCTGGAGAAATTTCTAGTAAGGCGCTGTTTGATAATGTCAAATTATATTTTCAAGAAAAAAATTATGAAAAGGTTATAAGTTATCAAAAAGACATTGAAAAATACTCCAATAAAGAAGTAAAAAATCTTTTAGAGCAAGCTGCTATTTTGGTTTTAGAGCAAAGATTAAAAAATGATGAGTGTTTGGCTGCTATTAAAATATATGATGATTTTAAAGCCTATAATATAGGAGGCAAAATACAAAATAAAAAACAAATGCTTGAGTGTTTTAAACGCACAACGCGCATAGAAGAAGCTAAAAAATACATAGTGGAAAATGAAAATGATGATATTATCTTTTATAAGCTTCAAAGTGCTGATTTAGCTCTTAAAGATAAACGCTATAACTTTGTTATAAAAACAATTAACGATATTTTAAACACAAGAACGATTATTAGTGATAATGAAAAATTTGAAGCAAATTATATTAAATTTTTTGCTGAGCTTAGATTGCAAGATTATAATGCCATGATAAGAACTTTACAAAAACTAGAGCAATTTCCTATGAATTATCGTATGGTGGAATTATATTATGAGTTTTTGCGTTATTGTGAAAAAAATAATTTTCTAACAAGTATTTTAAACTATGCTCCAAAGGCTATTGATTATCAAAACTTAAAGGGAGTAAATCTTTTTAGTCCCGATTTAGAATTTATCTATATCAAAGCTTTAAAACAAAGCAATCAAGCTCAAAAAGCCTTAACTTTGTTTAAAGACTTACTTGCTAATCCTTTAAAAGATGATGAGCGCGCAAGAGTTTTTTATGTGCAAAGCAATATTTATGAAGATTTAAAAGATGTGAAAAATCAAAAACAAAGTTTGCAAAATTGTATAGATATTAACGCAACAAGCAATTGGCAAAATTTATGTAAAGATAAATTAAATGTCTTAAATACTCAGCCTTGATATTTTTTTAAAATATAAGCTTTTAAACTCTCATAAGCATTTTGAAAATCTAAAATTTCTTTATTGAATTTTTTATTAAAAGTTCTTTGTCTTTTAGCAAGTTGTCTTGTGTGGATGATGATGAGCTCTTCAAGCTCATTTAAATTTATTTTTTTATCTAAAAACTCTTTGCATTCTTTTAAACCTATGGAATTTAGTGCTTTTAAATGATGATCATAATTATCAAATAACATTTTAGCTTCATCTATTAAGCCCTCATTTAGCATATTTTTAGTGCGCTTAATAATGCGTTTTTCTAAAAGATCTTTTTGCCAAGAAATTTCAAAAATATCAAGTTTTTTAATCAAAGCTTCTTGTTTGGTTTCTTTTAAAACTTCACTTGGAATTTTATTAGTTTGCTCATAAATTCCAAGCCATTTTTTCAAACGATAAGTATCGTTTTTTTCTATTTTTGCTTGTGGATCAATTTTTATCATTAAATGATAAATTTCATCGTTACTTAGTGTGCTTTGACTTTCTTTGAAATTTTCACTCAAGCCATCCATTAAAGCTTTTAAATAAAAGCTAGTTCCACCTGTGATAATAAGCATTTGATTATTTTTTTGGGCAAAAGCCTTTGCTTTTTTGTATTCTTCAAAAAACAAAGCGATGTTAAAATGCTCATTGACATTTAATAAATTTATGCCAAAATAATCAAGCTCATCTAGGGTTTTTTGCTCTGTTTTTGCTGAAGCGATGTTGATTTGTTTATACACGCAAAGACTATCAAGGCTTAAAATGCTTGCGTTAAATTCATAAGCTAGTTTATTAGCAAGTTCTGTTTTGCCACTTGCAGTGGTTCCAATGAGTGCAAATTCAAAAAACATCGTAAAAATATCCTAAATTTAAAATTATTTTAGTAAAATCATAACAAAAATATATTATAAAGAGAAAAAATGCCTATATTAAAAGAAAAATTGAAAGATATTTTAGACTTGATAGTTTTTAAGCATTCTATTTTTGCCCTACCTTTTTTATTCACTTCAATGATTGTGGCTTCTGTTATTTTAAATGATAGCACTTGGTTTGGCTTTAAGGCTTTATTTTTGGGTGTTATTTGTGCAGTGAGTGCAAGAAATTTTGCAATGGCGATTAATCGTTTGATGGATGAGGATATTGATAAAAATAATCCAAGGTGTGCAAATAGACCTAATATCGATGGGCGTATAGGTAAAACTAGTATTTTACTTTTTATTGTTTTAAATGCTATTATTTTTGTTTTGGCAAGTTATTTTATTAATAAGCTAGCTTTTGCTCTTTCCTTGCCGGTATTATTTATTTTAGCTATTTATTCAGCTTTTAAAAGATTTTCATCCTTAGCGCATTTAGTATTAGGATTTTGCCTAGGGCTTGCTCCTATTGCAGGTAGCATTGTAGTTTTGGGAAGTATTGAAATTTATAGTGTGATTTTGTGTTTGGGTGTTACTTTTTGGACAGCTGGTTTTGATTTGCTTTATGCTTTGCAAGATATGGAATATGATAAAAAAACAGACTTGTACTCTATACCTGCTAAATTTGGACTTGAAGCAACCTTATTTATCTCAGCGTTTTGTCATGTTTTAGCAGTACTTTTTTGGCTTTTATTTGTCTGGGTGGCTCCAACAGGAAATATTGCCTTTTTAGGCGTGATAATTAGTGCGATTATTTTATTTTTTGAACACCGCATTGTTAGAAAGAATTTTGCAAAAATTGATAAAGCATTTTTTACTTTAAATGGATATTTAAGTATAGTGTTTTTTATATTTATTTGGGTTGATCTTTTATGGAGATAAAATTTTTTAAAAGCTCGTTAGAGCTTGAGTTTGAAGAGAGCAAAGAAAGATATGAAGAGTTTTTACAAGAATATCTTTCAAGTAATAATTATGTCAATTTAAGTAAATGGAAAAAGCTTGCCTCAAGAGTGGAATTTAGTGAAGGTGAGCAAATTATTTTTGATTTGCTTATGGATATAAAACAAGAATTGTATTTGATAAAAAATGATATCAATAAAACAAAATTATTTACAGATTTAAAATATAAAGCCTTTGTGGTGGGTGTAAATTTTGCACACATTCAATTTAAAGAAAAGTGTTTGACTCAAGATGAGGAATATTATGCAAGATTTGAGTTAAATGGTCAAAAAATTAGTATTTTTTTTAAAGCTTTAAATGAAAATGAGGCAAAAATCACACAAATAAAAGCAGAAGATGAGCTTGTGTATGATAATTTTGTGGCAAATATGCAAAGAGCGATGATTAAGATTTTAAAGGAGCAAGAAAATGGGTAGTGATTTATTATTGTGGCTTGTGGTAGCTTTATTAATTTTTGCTATGTTTGCTTATATGATGATAAAAGAAAAAGAAAGTATTGCTAAAATTAATGAGCTTGGTAAGATGATAGAAGATTTAAACAAGCAATATCATTATTTAAAAAAAGAAAGTTTAGATGAACAAGAACAAGAAAAAGAAGAAATAGATACTGAAGCCATTAAAGAAGAGCTAAAAGAAGAACTTTTGCAAGTGCTAGAACAAAAAATTAATCAAAATATCATTCCTATTTTAAGTGCTTTAAAAGAAGTAGAAGAGGTGATTGAAGAATTTCAAAGTGAGCAAAAAAATCGTTTATTAAATTTAGAACAAAAAACCCAAAGTATTACAAAATTAAGCCCAAGCTATGATAATGAAGAACAAAAGGTAATAGAGCTTTTTAATCAAAAAAAATCCATTGAGCAAATTGCCAAAGATTTGCGTATAGGCATGGGCAGAGTTGAGCTTATTTTGAAATTTAATAAATTATTATAAAGGCCTTTGATGTTGGTAGATAGTTATGGAAGAGTGATAGATTATTTAAGAATTTCAGTAACACAAAGATGTAATTTTCGTTGCCTTTATTGTATGCCAAAAACTCCATTTGAATGGAGTGCTAAGGAAAACCTTTTATCTTTTGAAGAACTTTTCATGTTTGTTAAAGTTTGCATTGATGAAGGGATTAAGAAAATTCGTATTACAGGCGGTGAGCCTTTAGTAAGAAAAGATTTGCATAAATTTATTGCTATGATTAGTGAGTATAAGCAGGATATAGACTTAGCACTTACTACTAATGCTTCTTTGTTAAAACAACAAGCAAAAGATTTAAGACAGGCAGGTTTAAAAAGAATTAATATCTCTTTAGATACCTTAAAAGAAGAAGTGGCTTTTAAGTTAGCCCAAAAAAATATACTTAAAGATGTATTAAATGGTATTAATGAGGCTTTAGAATTAGGCTTTAATATTAAATTTAACACCGTAGCTCTTAAAGGGATTAATGATAGTGAATTTATCGATCTTTTAGAATTTGCCAAAGCACGCAAAAGCCAAATTCGCTTTATAGAATTTATGGAAAATTATCATGCTTATGGGGATTTAAAAGGCTTAAAATCAGCAGAAATTTTAAATATTATTGCTCAAAAATATTCTTTTAAAGAAGGACAAAAAACCCCTAACGCGCCTGCGACTATTTATGAGCTTGAAGATGGGTATGAGTTTGGCATTATTGATCCACATAGCCATGATTTTTGTGATAGTTGTAACCGTATAAGACTTTCAGCTGAAGGGCTTTTAATACCTTGTTTATATTATGATGAAGCTTTAAGCATTAAAAAGGCTATACGTAATAAAGACATAGCAGGTGCTTGTGAGGTTTTAAAAACCGTGATAAAAAATAAATCAGAAAAAAATAGATGGGCAGAAAATGAAGCCAATCAAAGTTCTACAAGAGCCTTTTATCAAACAGGTGGATAATGGAAGTTGTTGAAACTTTTTTAAGCTTGCAAGGTGAGGGAAAATATAGTGGAAATTTAGCTGTATTTGTAAGGTTTGCTGGGTGTAATTTTAACTGTATAGGCTTTGGAGTAAAAAAAGAAAAAGATTCTAAAATACTTTTGGGTTGTGATACTATAAGAGCTGTTTTTACCAAAGAATTTAAAACTTGTTATAAAACATATACTTCAGTAAAGCTTTTTGATGAGGTTTTAAAACTAGCAAATTCACACAAAGCTATGGTTGTTATTACAGGTGGTGAGCCTTTATTAAATTATCAAAATAAAGATTTTTTGTGTTTTATTAATTTACTTTTAGAAAATGACTTTAAAGTGCATTTTGAAACCAATGCAAGTATTGAAATTGATTTTGAAAAATATCCTTTGTATAAAAAATGTTATTTTGCTTTAGGAGTAAAGCTTAGCAATAGTGGTGTAAAAAAAGAAAAAAGGATTAATGAAAAAGCATTGAAAGCTTTTAAATATTATGCTAAAGATAGTTTTTATAAATTTGTTTTAGATAAGGATTTTTTACAAGAAAGTAAAGCCTTAGGCGAAATTAATGAAATTTTACAAATTTGTGAAAATGAGGTATTTTGTATGCCTATGGGGTCAAGTGAAGAAGAAATTTCTAAAAATGCCTTAAGTATTGCTGAATTTTGTATAAAAAATGGATATAATTACTCCGATAGATTGCATATTAGAATTTGGGGAGATAAAGAAGGCGTATGATTATTAGAAAAATGTTTGAATTTGAAAATGCTCATATTGTTAGATTTTGTAGCTCCAAGCGATGTAAAACAAGCATACATGGACACTCTTATAAGGTAGAAATTTTACTTGAGAGTAAATACCTTGACAATGCGGGAATGGTATATGATTTTGGTTTGTTAAAAGATGAAATAAAACAAATTATTGATAGTTTTGATCATGCTATTACGCTTTTTAAAGATGATGATAAAGTTTATTTAGAAGATATGAAAAAACACTCACAAAGATGGGTAAGTTTACCTGTGAATGTAAGTGCAGAAAATTTTGTACGCATATTTTTTGTACTGATAGATACCTTGCTTTTAAAGACTAAGATGGTCAATGGCGAGCAAGGTGTTAGCTTAAAAAGTATTATTGTGCATGAAACAAGAACAGGCTATGCACAAGGTTTTAGAGAAGATGCTTATAGTGAGTTTTTACCAAAGATAAATTTGGCAGATATTGAATTTTCACAAGCTATAAGCGATGAATGGAAAGATAAAGATTTTTTTAAAAAACTTCAAGATGCAAATTTTGTTTTTATTAATCAAAAGGAGGTGTAATGAAAAAGATTTTATTGATTGTGCCATTATTGTTTTTTATTGCTTGCTCAAGTCAAGAAGATACAAGCGTAAAAAAAGAGGTGCAGACTGAGCAAGTTCAAATTGAGCAAAGTGATTCTAATGTGATTATAGATGATGATACGCTTCCTATACCTGTAGATGATGATATCAAAGATGAAAATAACACACAAGGACAGTGATGGATCAAAGTTATGAGTTTTTTTTAGCATTGCATGTATATAGTTTATACGCAAATGGCTTTTTAATGTTGTTTTATTTGTATTTAACTCAAAGTAGTTTTTCGCAAGAGTTTATTTTTATAAAAAGAATTCGCCTATTTTTGCCAATTTATTATTTATTTTTAGCAATTACACTTTTTACAGGAAGTTTGCTTTGGGCTTTAAAGCATTTTGAGCTAAATTTATACATGCTTTCTATGTGGTTTTGTTGGATTTTTATCTTTGCTTTGGCTATTTATCAATTTGTTTTATTTAAAAAAGCAAGATTGTTCAAACGTTATGCTAAATTTAGATTTTTAAGCTTTTTTATTTTGTGTTCGGGTATATTTTTACTTTTTGTGCCTTATTTGCTTCAAAGGTTTTATTTTTAATGCGATTTTTATATCACCCACAAAGTGGTGCTTTAAATTTAGAGCTAGAAAATGAAGCTTTCTTGCATTTAAAAGCTAGAAGAATTAAAGTAGGCGATAAAATCATATTAAAAAATTTAAAAGATTTTTTTGCTTATACTTATGAATGCATAGAGTTTTCTAGACGCTCATGTGCATTAAATTTACTTGATAAAAAAGAAGAAAAACAAGAATTAAAAACGCATTTACACCTAGCTTTAGCGGTGATTGATCCAAAGATTATAGAAAAAACCTTACCTTTTTTAAACGAGCTTGGAGTAGCAAAGCTTTCTTTTGTGTATATGGATTATTCACAAAAGAATTTTAAATTAGATTTTAAAAGAATGGAAAAGATTCTTATAGAATCATCCCAGCAATGCGGTCGTGCCTCTTTAATGGAGCTTGAAAGCTTTGGTGATTTTAAAAAATTTCAGCAAGTTTATAAAAATATTGTTTTAATAGACTTTGAAGGTGAAGATTTGATGAGATTTGAACCTAGTGAGCATGTGTTTTTAATAGGCGCTGAAGGTGGATTTTCGCAAAAAGAAAGAGGGGAGAATGTAAAAAAAGCAAAATTACAGGCTGATTTTATACTTAAAGCGCAAACAGCTTTAATAGGGGTTGCTTCAAAATTCATAATTTAAAAACATGCTTAAATTTAGCTATTTTTTATATAAAAATTTATATAATTACGCCTTAATGTTTTGAAAAAGGATAAACAATGAAAAAAGAAATTCACCCAGAATATGTAGAATGCAAAGTTAGTTGTGCTTGTGGAAATTCTTTTACTACTAAGTCAAATAAACCAGAAATTAAAGTTGATATTTGCTCAAGTTGTCATCCATTTTTTACAGGTAGTGAAAAAATCGTAGATGCTGCGGGTCGTGTAGAGAAATTTAAGAAAAAATACGCAATGCAATAATGTTATATTTTATTCCTACGCCCATAGGAAATTTAAACGATATTTCTTTTCATTCTTTAGAAATTTTACAAAAATGCAAACTCTTTTTATGCGAAGATACGAGAGTTTGCAAATCCTTAGTTCATCTCCTTAATGAAAAATTTAATTTAGAAATAAAACCTGATAAATATTTAGCCTTACATACTCATAATGAAAAAGATTTTTTAGCAAAAATAGATGATGATTTTTTTAAACAAGATGTTGCATATTTGAGTGATGCGGGTATGCCAGGTATTAGCGATCCGGGGCAATTTTTAATTGAATATGCCGTTAAAAATAATATTGATTATGAAGTCTTGGCAGGGTCAAATGCTGCTTTACTTGCATTAGTTTCAAGTGCATTTTGTAAAAAAGAATTTATTTTTATGGGTTTTTTGGCTAATAAAAATCCTCAAAGACAAAAAGATATTGAAAATTTAATGCTTAATCCTTATCCTAGTATAGTCTATGAAGCACCTACTAGGATACTTAATTTAGTAGAAGAAATTAGTAAAATTGATCCTTTAAGAGAAATTTTTATCATAAAAGAAGCAACAAAGAAATTTGAAGCCAAATTTAGAGCAAATGCCTTAGAAACTTTAGAAAAATTAAAAACAATGAACTTGCGTGGCGAATGGTGTGTAGTCGTAAGTGCTAAAGAAAAGCAATTTCACCAAAATACCTTGTGTGAGCAAGATATTTATGAACTTGATTTGCCTTTAAAAACAAAGGCAAAGCTTCTTTCAAAAATCAATGCGAAATCTCCAAAAGAAAATTATCAAAAACTGCTTTTAAGTTGAATTTGGTTATTATTTAAAAATGATAGTTTATGGTAAGCAAGTGTTTTTTTATATCTTAGAAAAGCACAAAGAAAAAATTAAAGAAATTTATTTAGCAAAAGAATGTGAAAAAGCTGATTTTTCAAAAATAGCAAAGGCATCAAAAAAAATTAAAAAACTTGATTTTAAGGCCGCGCAAAGTTTGGCAAGAGGTGGAAATCATCAAGGTTTTTTAATGGAAATTGATGATTTTGAATTTAGCTCTTTTGAGAGTTTAAAAGAAAAAGATTTTATAGTTATTTTATATAATATTAGCGATGTTGGAAATATAGGCGCTATCGTGCGTAGTGCTTATGCTTTGGGTGCTGATGGGATTATTTTGGTAGCTAAAAGTGTGGCTATGGATGGAGTTATTCGTGCAAGTAGTGGCGCGGCTTTAGATATGAAAATAGTTTTAAATGATGATATTTTAAGCATGATAAATGAATTAAAACAAAAAGGTTTTTATATCTATGCTAGTGCAAGCGGAGGTAGTGATATACATACTATCAAGGCCAAAAATAAAAAAGTTTTGATTATGGGAAGTGAGGGTTTTGGTATAGCACCAAAGGTGCTTAAAAAATGCGATGAATGTGTGGGGATAAAAATGCACAATGATTTTGATAGTTTAAATGTTAGTGCAGCATTTGCAATACTTTGCGATAGGATGAAAAATGGATAGTTGGAAAAAATTAGAAGATTTAAATTTATTAGAAGTTCAAAAAAGAACACAAATAGAAATAACTTGTCTTGAATATATTATTAAAAAAGATTTTAAGTCTTTATCTCGTTTTAATATAAATGGTTTTATCAAAATTTTACAAAGAGAATATGAGCTTGATTTTTCTAACTTTTTAGAAGAATATCATGCCTATTTAGAAGAAAATGGTATTGAGAAAAAAAATCATGTGCATATTGCTCCTAGAATGAACTCATATACCAAAGAAAGCTCAAGTGTATGGTATATTGTGATTATAGTAGTAGTGCTTTTGATAGTGGCTTTAGCTTGGGGTGTTTCAAGATTTTTCCAAAGTTCCACACTAGATGAAAATACTACTAATGTGCTAAATCAAGAACAAATTATCTTAGAAGAAAAAGTTGATGAGAATGAAACTCCAGTTCTTAATTTTTTTGCTGATGAAACCACAGAAAACAATGAAACAAATACAAGTGCTATTTTAGAACCAATAGATGAGAGTAATAATACTATAGAAGAAACATTAGAGGGTAATACTAGTTTAAATATGCCTGAAGAAAATATGGTTTTGCTTAAAGAAAGTATTATAAAACCAAGCGCTGAGCTTTGGCTTGGTATGGTGGATTTAAAAACTTTTAGAAAAAGTTCTTTGACTGTTAAAAATGATTATATTTTATCTTTAGATAAAGATATGCTTATTACTACAGGTCATGCTGCTTTTAGTTTAAATGATGAGAATAATAATACTTTAGAGTTTAAAAATGGCGTGTCTAAGTTTTTAATGATTAAAGATGGTAAAATCAAACAAATTACAAAAGCTGAGTTTATAAAAGAAAATAGAGGAAAATTATGGTAAGAATTTTAATATTTTCCATTTTTTTTGCTCTTAATGCTTTTGCGCTAAGTGCTTTAGAAGTTGCTAAGCATATTGTTAATGATAATTCTAAAGATGCACAATTGGAACTTTTGTTTGCAAGAAATGATTATAAAGATGAGCGCGGAAACGTAGATATTTACACTATTTCTCAAATTTTAAAAACCAATTCTTTGGCAAATTTTATATTAAATGAGCCAAAAACTTTAACTTTTAGTTTTAAAGCCCAAGCTGATTCTGTTTTGTTTTTTAAAACAATCAATGATACTTTAAATGAACTAGGTTATATTTATTTTATACCAACTGAATTAACTTTAAGGGAAAACTATATCACATATAAGTTAGCCGTAGATTCTCAGTATATGCTTGATCCAGGAGTTTTTTATAAGGCTTTGTTGGGTAGTTCTGTTTTTATTAAAGATATTTATAAAATTTCAGAGTTAAATTATGAATATGAGCTAGATTTTTCAAAAGCAAAACCTAAAGTCAATACTCAAATTCCATTAAATACTATTACTCAATTAAACAAACCTTTAAGAGAATATATTATTGATTTGCAAGGTGCAAAAAGTATGGAGCTTAGTGCGCACAATCTTGATTCTTGGTTTTGCAAAATTCAATTTTTAGATAAAAACTTGAATTTTATACAAGGTGTAGAAAATACACATAAGCAAAATGAAGTAAATGTAAATATACCATTGGGCGCAAAATATGCTATTATAGGAGATATGTTTAGCCTTGATAATATAAAAAGGGGTTTAAAAATTTACTTAAGACGCTAAAAAGGACGGACGATGTTTGAAGAAATTCATTTTAATACCATAGAAAGACTTCCAAATTATGTTTTTGCTGAAGTTAATGCGATTAAAATGGCAGCAAGAAGAGCAGGGGAGGATATAATAGATTTTTCTATGGGAAATCCTGATGGCAAAACTCCTCAGCATATTATAGACAAGCTTTGCGAAAGTGCAAATAAAGACAAAACTTCAGGGTATTCTGCTTCGAGTGGAATTTATAAACTAAGACTTGCAATTTGTAATTGGTATAAAAGAAAATATGATGTTGATTTAGATCCTGAAAGTGAAGTAGTTGTAACGATGGGCTCTAAAGAAGGCTTTGTAAATTTAGCAAGAGCTGTTATTAACCCAGGGGATGTAGCTATTGTGCCTACACCTGCTTATCCTATACATACTCAAGCTTTTATCATAGCAGGTGGTAATGTAGCAACTATGAATTTTGATTTTAATGAAAATTATGAATTAAACGAAAATACTTTTTTTGAAAATTTACAAAAAACACTGCATGAAAGTATTCCACGTCCAAAATATGTAGTGGTAAATTTTCCGCATAATCCTACAACAGTTACAGTGGAAAAAAGTTTTTATGAGAGATTGGTTGCTATGGCAAAAAAAGAAAGATTTTATATTATTTCTGATATTGCTTATGCGGACTTAACTTTTGGCTCTTATAAAACTCCTTCGATTTTTGAAGTTGAAGGTGCTAAAGATGTAGCAGTAGAAACCTATACACTTTCAAAATCTTACAACATGGCAGGTTGGCGTGTAGGTTTTGTGGTAGGTAATAAACGCTTAATTGCGGCTTTGAAAAAGATCAAATCTTGGTTTGATTATGGTATGTATACGCCTATACAAGTTGCTGCTACTGTAGCTTTAGATGGAGATCAAACTTGTGTTGAAGAGATTAAGGCAACTTATGCAAAAAGATTGGAAGTCTTACTGGAATCATTTTACCAAGCAGGATGGGAATTAAAAAAGCCTAATGCAAGTATGTTTGTTTGGGCAAAACTCCCTCAAAGCAAGGCCCATCTTGGTAGTATGGAATTTTCTAAGCAGCTTTTACAAAAAGCAAATGTAGCAGTAAGTCCTGGAGTTGGCTTTGGTGAAGCGGGTAATGAGTATGTTAGAATAGCTTTAATAGAAAATGAAAACCGTATTCGTCAAGCAGCAAGAAATATCAAAAAATACTTAAGAGAATAAAATGAAAATAGCGATTTTAGGCTATGGCACGGTAGGAAGTGCTGTTGTAGAAACTTTGTTAAAAAATCAAGATTTAATTAAAGCAAGATGTGATGAAGAAATTATTCCGGTAATTGCTTTAGCAAGAAGTGCAAAGCCAAATGCATTGATTCCTGTGGTTAATGATATTGATGAGGTTTTAGAGCGTGAAGATATTGATGTATTTGTGGAGTTAATGGGTGGTATTGATTTACCCTTTGAGATAATTTCAAAAATTTTAAAAAGAAAAAAATCAGTAGTAACTGCTAATAAAGCTTTACTTGCTTATCATCGTTATGAGCTTGAAAAATTAGCACAAGATACAGCTTTTGGTTATGAGGCAAGTGTAGCGGGTGGAATTCCTATTATTAAAATTTTAAAAGAGGGTTTGAGTGCCAATAATATCGTTTCTATCAAAGGCATTTTAAATGGCACAAGTAATTATATTTTAAGCAAGATGGCAGAAGATAATGCCAAATTTCAAGAGGTATTAAAAAAAGCCCAAGATTTAGGATATGCTGAAGCTGATCCTACTTTTGATATAGAAGGATTTGATGCTGCGCACAAGCTTTTAATTTTAGCAAATATTGCTTATGGACTAAGAGTAAAACCTGAGGATATCTTGATTGAGGGTATTAGTAAGGTAAGCGATGAGGATATTTATTTTGCAAAGGAATTTGAGTACACCATAAAACATTTAGGTATTGCTAAAATAAAAGATGAAAAAATAGAATTAAGGGTTCATCCTGTTATGTTAAATAAAGATAAAATGTTAGCAAAAGTTGATGGGGTGATGAATGCTATCAGTATAGATGGGGATATTTTGGGCGAAAGTTTATACTATGGTCCAGGAGCAGGTGGCAAGGCAACTGCAAGTGCTGTTGTAGCAGATTTAATCGATATAGCAAGAAAAGAAAAAAATAGTGCTATTTTTGGATATTTAAATGATACTTCTTATAAGCTTTTAAATAAGGATGAAATTTATACAAGATACTATCTAAGATTAAAAGTATTAGATAAAATAGGTGTTTTATCAAAAATTACGCAATTAATGAGTGAACATCAAATTTCAATCGATACTTTTTTGCAAAAGCCAAAAAAAGAAAAGCAAGATTGTAGTACTTTATTTTTTATTACTCATCAAACTTATGAAAAAAATATACAAATTTTAACTCAAAAACTTAAAGAACAAGAATTTGTTAAAGATGATGTTTTTATGATGAGAATAGAAGATTAAATGGCTTTATCACAGTATCTTTTTGGTATAAAAGGTGAAGATATAGCATGTGAATATCTTAAAAATAAAGATTTTGAAATTTTAGAAAGAAATTTTCATTCTAAATTTGGAGAAATTGATATTATTGCTAAAAAAGATAAAATTTTACATTTTATTGAAGTTAAAAGTACACAAGGAAATTATGAAGTAGCCTATAGACTAGATGGCAAAAAATTTAACAAAATTATTAAAACCATAGAGTATTACTTTATGAAACACAAAAGTAATGAAAATTTTCAATTAGATTTACTTTGCGTGTATAAAGATGATATAAAACTTTTAGAAAACATTAGTTATTAAGAGAATGTTTATTTTAATCTAATAAAATCTTAAAAAATTAAAGGAGATAACATGGGAAAATATATTGATTTAACTGCAGAAAATTTTGCACAAGCAAAAGAAGGCGTAGCTTTAGTAGATTTTTGGGCTCCATGGTGCGGACCTTGTAGAATGCTTGCACCGGTAATTGATGAGCTTGCAAATGATTTTGATGGCAAGGCTAAAATTTGCAAAGTAAATACAGAAGAGCAAGGTGATTTAGCTGCGCAATTTGGTGTAAGATCTATTCCAACTATCTTTTTCTTTAAAGATGGTGAAGTGGTTGATCAATTGGTTGGTGCTCAATCAAAACAAGTTTTAGCAGATAAACTAAACTCACTTTTATAATCTCAAGCCACTTTTAGTGGCTTTTCTTCATATTTTTTACTATTTAATAATTTTTATTATTTATAATTAAAGAAAAATTTGTATAATATCTCTGAAATAAATCACAAGGAAAATAATGATGTTAGATTTAGCTATTATAGGCGGTGGCCCTGCTGGTTTAAGTGCGGGATTATATGCTACTAGAGGTGGATTAAAAAATGTTGTAATGTTTGAAAAAGGTACACCAGGTGGGCAAATAACTTCAAGTTCAGAAATTGAAAATTATCCTGGAGTTGCACAAGTTTTAGATGGAATTTCTTTTATGGCTCCATGGAATGAACAATGTATGCGTTTTGGTTTAAAACATGAAATGATAGGTGTAGAACAAATTAGCAAAAATACTGATGGTAGTTTTAATATCAAATTAGAAAATGGTAAAGTCGAACAAGCAAAGACTGTTATTATTTGTACAGGTTCTACCCCACGTCGTGCAGGTTTTAAAGGCGAGGATGAATTTTTTGGCAAAGGTGTAAGTACTTGTGCAACTTGCGATGGATTTTTTTATAAAAATAAAGAAGTAGCTGTTTTAGGTGGAGGAGATACAGCCTTAGAAGAGGCATTGTATCTAGCTAATATTTGCTCAAAAGTATATTTAATCCATAGAAGAGATGAGTTTAGAGCAGCGCCTTCAACGGTAGAAAAAGTAAGAAATAATGATAAAATAGAATTAATCACAAATGCAGTGGTTGATGAGGTTTGTGGTGATAATATGGGTGTTAATAAGGTAAAAATAGCATTTAATGATGGCTCTAAAAGAGATCTTGATGTGCCTGGAATTTTTACCTTTGTTGGATTGAATGTGAGAAATGAAATCTTAAAACAAGAAAATGGTGAGTTTTTATGTGCTATGGAAGAAGGTGGTCAAGTGAGTGTTGATCTTAAAATGCAAACTAATATAGCAGGGTTGTTTGCAGCAGGTGATTTAAGAAAAGATGCTCCAAAACAAGTAATATGTGCAGCAGGTGATGGAGCAGTAGCAGCACTTAGTGCTTTAGCATATATTGAAAATTTGCATTAATCTTCACATAAATTTCACAAAAATTAATTAAGATTCTCCTATAAAAAATCAAGGAGAATCTAAAATGAAAAAAATACTAATTCTAAGTACAACTTTAGCGCTAATGGCTAGTGCAAATATTACACAACAAAATACTAATTCATATCAACAAAATATGCCTCATATGCCTCAGCATAATCCTTATGCGCAAAATTATTATGGGCTTTCTAAACCTATTATGGATAAAATTCAAAGTTCTTTTCCTGGAGCTTTTATTGTAGATGTGGATTGGGAAGAATTTGGTTATGAAATTAAACTAAGTAATAATATGGAAATGTTTTTTGATAGAAATGGAAATTTTTTAGGGCAAAAATGGGATGATTAATTAAAAGCGTTATTTGCTTTTAAATAAATAAACGCTACAATTTTCCAAATTCTAAAAAGGCAGATTTAAAATGATTAATATTGGAATCCATGGAAGTAATGGGCGTATGGGTACTCAAATAAGACTTTGCCTAGAAGATGATGAGCAGGCAAAGGCTAGTGCGTTTTTTGATCAAGGATCAAATTATGAAGATTTTTTTAATAAATGTGATGTAATTATTGATTTTTCTACTCCAAAGGGTTGTGAGGATTTGCTTTTATATGCAAGAAGTAATCCCAAGCCTTTGGTGATAGGTACTACAGGTTTGGATGCTAAGCAAAATGAGTTAATGCAAAGTGCAAGTATTACTATGCCTATTCTTTATGCAACTAATATGTCTTTGGGTGTGGCGATTTTAAAAAAGCTTTCTTATTTAGCTAGTGAGGCTTTGAGAGATTTTGATATAGAAATACTTGAAATGCACCATAATAAGAAAAAAGATGCTCCAAGTGGTACCGCAATGACTTTAGCACAAAATGTTGCTAAGGCTAGAAATTTAGACTTAGAAAAGGTCAGAGTAAGCGGTAGAGATGGGATTATTGGGCAAAGAAGTAAAGATGAAATCGCGGTAATGAGTTTAAGAGGCGGTGATATAGTAGGTTCACATAGGGTTGGTTTTTACAATGAAGGTGAATTTATAGAATTAAATCATACGGCTACTTCAAGAGCTACTTTTGCAAAAGGTGCGATAAAATGTGCAAAATGGTTAGCTTCTCAAGAAAATGGCTTATATGATATAGATGATTGTTTAGGAATTTAAATGTGTGCAGTAGTTGGAGTAATTAATTCAAAAAATGCAAGTACGGTGGCTTATTATGCTTTATTTGCTATGCAACATCGCGGACAAGAGGCAAGTGGGATTAGCGTAAGTGATGGTTTGAGTATCAAAACACACAAAGCTAAAGGTGAAGTAGGGCAAATTTTTAATACACAAATTCTAGCAGGATTAAAAGGCGAGATAGCTATAGGACATAATCGTTATTCTACTGCAGGAAATTCTTCTTTGCATGATGCCCAACCTGTTGCAGCTACTTGTTCTTTGGGTGATATTTCTTTAGTGCATAATGGAAATTTGATTAATAAAGAAGAAGTTAGAAAAGAATTGATTAACAACGGGGCTATTTTTCATTCTAATATGGATACAGAAAATGTGGTACATTTAATAGCGAAAAGCAAAAAAGAAACTTTAAAAGATAGATTTATAGAAAGCTTGACTCAAAGCAAGGGAGCGTATTGCTTTATGCTTGCTAGTAAAAATCAACTTTTTGTCGTAAGAGATCCTTATGGGGTTAGACCTTTATCTTTGGGTAGATTAAAAGATGGTGGGTATATTGTAGCGAGTGAAACTTGTGCTTTTGATTTGATAGAGGCTGAATTTATCCGCGATGTAAAACCAGGCGAGATGTTGATTTTTACTCAAGGTAGTGATGAGTTTGAAAGCATTCAAGTATTTGATAAGACAGATCCAAGAATTTGCGCATTTGAGTATATTTATTTTGCTAGACCTGATAGTATTATAGAAGGTAAAAGCGTATATGAAGTGCGTAAAAAAATGGGTGAAGCCTTGGCTAAAAAATTTAAAGAAAAAGTGGATTTTGTAGTGCCAGTTCCAGATAGTGGTGTAAGTGCTGCTATAGGTTTTGCACAGTATTTAAAAATTCCACTTGAAATGGCAATAGTGAGAAATCATTATGTTGGAAGAACTTTCATAGAGCCAACTCAAGAAATGAGAAATTTGAAAGTAAAATTAAAACTCAATCCTATGAAAAAAGTTTTAGAAGGCAAAGATATAGTGGTGATTGATGATAGTGTGGTAAGAGGAACAACTTCTAAAAAAATCATCGCACTTTTAAAACAAGCAGGTGCAAGAAAAATCCATTTAGCGATTGCATGTCCAGAAATTAAATTTCCTGATATTTATGGTATAGATACACCTACTTTTGAAGAATTAATCTCAGCTAATAAAAGCGTTGAAGAGGTTAGAGAGTATACAGGTGCAGATAGTTTGACTTTTTTGGATATTAATGAACTAGTTTCAAGTATAGGCGATGAAAGAAAATACTCTTTAATTAGTTTTGATGGGGATTATTTTATTAAATAATCCTTATCTGCATTTTAATTGTTTAAATACCTTATAGCTTTGAAAATGAGGCGGTAATCCCACTTCAAATGAAAAATCTTTATAAGTATGCCCTGGTAAATTTTTTGCAATATTGATATTATATGAAGCATCTCTTTGTTCTTGATTTGCTCTTTTTATGCTATCAAAATTTTGTTGATTAAAGATTTCACCACTTACCTCATGTTTTTTGTTATCATCAATTATCCTAAGTTCTAAAAAGCATTCAGAAATTTTAAAATTAGTATCATTAGTTACTCTACCTTTTACAATAATACTTTCTGTTGCTAAGCGTCTGTAGGTTGAAAAATTACTCAAACTTGCTTTTTTGGTATATTGATCTATAGTTAATAACAATGAAATGGTTAAAATCAAGGCGAGTATAAAACTCACTATGCAAAAAATAATCATATATTTTTTATTTTGAACTTTTAAGTAAAGCAAAACCCAAGTTAAACCTGTAGAAGTTAACATAATAACAATGATTAAAATATGAAAAAATGTAAAATATCCCATTAAAAACACTTTGAACTAATCTCAATGTCAAAATTTTGACCTTCTTTAAAATCGGAAAATTTGGTTTTTAAATTAATAGTTTGTTGTGGATTTATTGTTTTTTCTATCATGGTTGATTTGCTTCTTAGAGGTTTTATAGTATGTATTAAATTTTTAAAAGTACTATTATCATCACTTTTCTTAAAAACTTCTACTTTTAATTTGCAGTATCTAAAGCTTTTTTTAGAAGTATTTGTTAAGCTATAATCAACGCTGAGTGAGTTATCGTATACAAAAAATTGAGCATTATCTAAGCTGGTTATTCTTGATCTAACTTTAGTATCAATTAAAAAATATCCTAAATAAGCGATACTTGCTGAACATAAAATTCCTAAAAAAATAATTGTAAAAGCAAAAGCAGGCTTGTTTCTAATGATTAAAGCTAAAAATAAAGTGATAATGAAAAAAAATATAACCAAGGCCATTAATAAAAAATCTACTAAGTGCAAATGAGTAGTATAAAAAATCATTTGCTCTCGAATGTGTTGGGCATTCATTATCACTTCTTTAGTTTTTAATTTGCTACTGAGCTTGTTCTTTTGCTATCTTTGCTATCAACCCAAATATTTGGCACAGCTCCACCAGGTGTTAAGAAAATTTTGGCATCTTTATTAACCTTAAGCGCTTCGTTAAACTGCTTTTGAGTTTCAATTTGTTTTAAATCAAGCAAAGGGTTATTTAAACTTTTTGCTATTTCTCTATTTGAATACGCTTGCGCATCAGCTTCTATTTTAACCGCACTTGCTCTACCTTTAGCACTAATTATGGTTGCATTTGCTTCCCCTTCAGCTAAAGCTGCTTTTTTAAGTGCTTCTTGATTAGCTCTTTCTACTTCATATTTGGTTCTTTCAGCTTCTTGTTTAGCAATTTGTACTCTTTCAATTTGCTCTTTTACTTTTATAGGCAAGATAATCTCTCTAAGTTGAACTGCCTGAAGCTCAGCAGGTTCATTTGGTTGACTTTCTATGGTTTTTCTAATGCCTTGATCAATTTGCACTGCTATGGTGTTGCGATTGGTCGGAAGCTCTTCTGCGGTATATTGACCTACCACATTTCTTACTACATCTCTTACAACCGGATCAATGATTTTATTTTCCCAATTAAGCCCCCAAGTAGCTATGGTTTGAGGAACTTGCAAAGGATTTAATCTATATTGAACAGTTACATCAATAGACACAGGCAAACCTCTTGAATCAAGTACAGAGATACTATTTTTATTTACAACCCCTGAGCCTATTTGTAAATTTTCATTTACGCCTTCAATGGAAGCATAATTAATTTGTCTTACTCTAGTATCTACTATAGTGATTTTTTGTAATACCGGCATAAAAAAATGAAGTCCTGGCTCAAGCGGAGTAGGGCTGTATTTACCCGTGGTAGACTTGATCCCCATTTCCCCTGAATTAACTATTGCAAAAGGTTTAAAAAGTGCAAAGACTAAAACAATTGCAATCGCACTATAAATTAATGGAGAAAATTTTCCAAAACCTTTGAAATTAAATTCTGGGGCTTTGAAATTTAAATTTTGCTTATTGTTGTTTTGATTGTTTTTTTTATTAAAATAATCATTCAAATCAGCTGGCATTTAGTTCCTTTGTTAAATATAAGTTAGCATAGAAGCGTATTTTTCATTGCGTCCATAAACTATATCAAAATACGCATTTTGGAGCTTTGTTGTTAGCTCACCTCTTTTTCCATTTCCTATGATTCTTGCGTCAATATTATTTATTGGGGTTATTTCTGCTGCAGTTCCTGTGAAAAATGCCTCATCAGCCACATAAACTTCATCTCTTGAAATTCTTTGGCGCACTACGCTTATGCCCAAATCATGTGCAATTTTTAAAACAGTATCTTGGGTAATACTTTTTAATGAAAAATCATTTGGCGGGGTGATTAATTTCCCGTCTTTAACCATAAAAAAGCACTCGCCTGTCCCTTCTGCTACAAAACCTTCTTCATCAAGCATTAAAGCTTCTTCATATCCTGCTTCTATAGCTTCATATTTAGCCATTTGAGAATTTAAATAATTTGCACTTGCTTTGGCTTTGCCTAGGCTAGATTTTACGCTATTTCTAGCAAAAGAAGAAATTTTAACCTTAATACCTTTTTCTAAGCCTTCTTCGCCCAAATAAGCACCCCATTCCCAAGCAGCAATAGCTACTCTAACAGGAGCTTTAGCATGATAAACTCCCATAGTGCCATCACCTAAAAAGATCAATGGGCGCAAATAAGTGTTATTTTGAAAATCATTTGCTCTTAAAAGTTCAACTTGCGCATTTTCAAGTTCTTCTTGAGAAAAAGGTGAGTTGATTAAAGTGATTTTTGCAGATTCTAAAAGTCTTTTGGTGTGTTCTTTTAATCTAAAAATTGCTAAACCATTTTGTGTTTTATAAGCTCTTGTTCCTTCAAAAACTGCATTTGCATAATGTAATGAATGTGTTAAAACATGAATTTTTGCATCATCAAAATCAATTATTTTTCCATCCATCCAAATTTTTTTTGCCCTAATCATAAATAAGCCTTTATTGAAAATAAAACTAATTTTATCAAAAATATACTAATAATTGCTAGAATATAGTAAAATTCTTTATTTAAAGCAAGGAAAAACAATGCCTATTATTAGTATCAAACTCGCTAAACCAGAATTTAGCAAAGTACAAAAAGAAGAGTTAATAGCAGATATTACAGAGCTTTTGCATACAAAATATAATAAACCAAAGCAAAATATAGTCATAATGCTAGAAGATATTGAGCCATATAATATTGCTTTTGGTGGTGAAAGTGTAGAAAAATTAAGATTGAAAGGTAAAAAATGAAAGAATTACAAATTGGCGATAAAGCCCCAGTTTTTGAACTTTTAAATCAAGATGGGGTTAAAATTTCTCTAAGTGATTTTTTGGGTAAAAAAATTATTTTGTATTTTTATCCAAAAGATAACACCCCAGGTTGTACTACACAAGCTTGTGAATTTAGTCAAAATTATGAAGATTTTTTAGGGCAAAATGCTGTGATTATAGGTATTAGTCCAGATAGTGTGAAATCACATGAAAATTTCATTAAAAAATATGATTTGAAACACACTTTATTAAGTGATAGCGAAAAAGAAATTTGCAAACTTTATGGTGCTTGGGGTTTAAAGAAAAATTATGGAAAAGAGTATGAAGGGCTTATAAGATCTACTTTTGTAGTTGATGAGGAAGGAAATATCGCAAAAATTTATAAAAATGTAAAAGCTAAAGATCATGCTTTTAAGGTGTTAAAAGAATTATGTTAGTTCATATTTGTTGTAGTGTGGATAGTCATTATTTTATACAAGAATTAAGCAAAGCCTATCCTGATGAGAAAATCATCGGGTATTTTTATGACCCAAATATTCATCCATATAGTGAGCATGAGCTTAGATTTTTAGATGTTAAACGCAGTTGTGATAAATTAGGCATTAAACTTTATAAAGGTGAATATGAGTATGAAAAATGGCTTGAGAGTGTAAAGGGCTATGAGGATGAGCCCGAAAAAGGTGCAAGATGTCAAATTTGTTTTGATTTTAGAATGCACAAAAGTGTTGAATTTGCTCAAAAAATAGGAGAAAAAAAACTTACAACAACTCTTTTAACATCTCCTAAAAAAGACCTAGAGCAACTAAAATTAGCTTTGCAAAAAGAATGTGATAAATTTGGCATAGAGTTTTTAGCGCCCGATTTTAGAAAAAATGGAGGTACGCAAAGACAATTTGCCCTAGCAAAGCAAGATATGCTTTATCATCAAAATTATTGTGGTTGTATTTATGCACTTTCTAAACAAAAAGGTCAAAAAGCCTTTATAGATGAGCTGATGAGTCCTATTAATAAACAAATATTACCTTCAAGTATAGAAGAGAAAATTAAATTCTACAACCAAGTAAAAAATTTAGAAAAAAAGGGCATTAAATTTGAAATTCAAAGAGAGAAATTTTTAAATTATCGCTTGTTAAGGGCTTTGATAAAACAAAACAAGCAAGCTATAAGAACTCATGTTTTATTTTATTCACATTTTAAAAATTCTTACACTAAATTTAGTATTTTAGATGAGGGTTTAAAGCATTATAAAAGTGCAAAGGATGAGATTAATTTATGGAGTTTTGATTATTTTAATAGCTTATGTAAAATGCGATTTAAAAATTACGAAGATTTTTTACAAAATCCTTTAAAAATAGAGCAAGAAATCAAAATAAGACAAAAGTATTTTGGTGCTTATGATCTTTCACCGGTGATTATTGTTGAAAATATTATTAAAGGTGCTTATGAATTTATGGCAAAAAGTGAAATTTATTTTGATAGCAAAGAAAAGATTGTGAAGTTATAAAACTTAATTAATTTATTAATATTTTTTTTGTAAAATCTGAATTTTGAATATATTTTAAGGCTAAATTTATGATAGATGTAATGCAAATTCAAAAAATTTTACCACATAGGTATCCATTTTTACTTGTAGATAAAATCGTAGAATTAAAAAACAAAGAAGTTGTTAGAGGTTATAAAAATATTAGTATAAGTGATCATGTTTTTATGGGACATTTTCCAGATCATCCAATTTATCCGGGTGTGTTAATTTTAGAAGGCATGGCGCAAACTGGAGGGGTTTTAGCATTTGAAAGTATGGATGATAAAGTAGATCCAAGCACTAAGGTAGTATATTTTACGGGTATTGATAATGCAAAATTTAGAAATCCAGTGCGTCCTGGTGATAGACTTGATTATGAAATGAGTGTAGTAAAAAATCGTGGAAATATGTGGATTTTCCAAGGAAAAGCTTTTGTAGATGGGCAATTAGTTGCAGAAGCTGAACTTAAAGCCATGATAGTAGATAAATGATGAGCAAAATTCATCCAAGTGCAGTTATAGAAGATGGAGCTATTATAGCAGATGATGTTGTAGTAGAAGCTTATGCTTATGTTGGTAAAAATGCTAACATAGGTGCAAATACCATCATCAAACAAGGTGCAAGAATTTTACCTAATGTAACTATAGGTGAGAATTCAAAAGTGTTTTCTTATGCTATAGTTGGAGATATCCCGCAAGATATATCTTATAAAGATGAGATAAACTCAGGTGTTATCATAGGAAAGAATGCGGTTATTAGAGAATTTGTTACTATTAACTCAGGTACAGCTAAAGGCGATGGCTTTACAAGGATAGGCGATAATGCTTTTATCATGGCTTATTCTCATATTGCGCATGATTGTACTTTAGGAGATCACATCATTTTAGCAAATAATGCTACTTTAGCAGGCCATGTAGAACTTGGAGATTATACTGTAGTAGGTGGGCTTACTCCAATACATCAATTTGTAAAAGTAGGAGAAGGGTGTATGATAGCAGGTGCTAGCGCACTTTCTCAAGATGTAGTGCCATTTTGCTTAGCTGAGGGAAATCGCGCAAGCATTAGAAGTTTGAATTTAGTAGGCATTAGAAGACGCTTTGATAAAGAAGAAGTGGATGTTTTAAGCAAAGCTTTTAAATTTTTATTCAGACAAGGAAATTTAAAAGATAATGCTTTGAATTTATTAGAAAGTGCTTCTAGTGAAAATGTTAAAAAAATGTGTAATTTTATCTTAGAAACAAAAAGAGGAATTCCTATATATAAGGAAAAAAACCATGGTTAAAAGATGTAGTTTTTGTAACGAAATAGAAACAAGCGAAAGAAGAATTTTAGTAAATGATTATAATAATGCCTTTATATGTGAGTATTGTGCTGAAAGTGCTTGCAATATTTTCTTTGGAGAGGAAAAAGAGCTAAAAAATAAAGAAGTTGATAAAGAAAATTTTAAAGACATAACCCCTAAAGAATTAAAAGCATATTTAGATAAATATGTCATCGGGCAAGATAGGGCTAAAAAAATCTTTAGTGTAGGGGTGTATAATCACTACAAAAGACTTTTTAGATCTGACTTAGAAGATGATGATACAGAATTAGCAAAATCAAATATTTTATTAGTAGGTCCAACAGGAAGTGGAAAAACTTTACTAGCACAGACTTTAGCTAGATTTTTAGATGTGCCTATTGCAATTTGTGATGCAACTTCTTTAACTGAAGCAGGTTATGTAGGAGAAGATGTTGAAAATATCCTCACTCGTCTTTTACAAGCTGCTGATGGAGATGTGCAAAGAGCTCAAAAAGGGATTATATTTATCGATGAGATAGATAAAATTGCAAGAATGGGTGAAAATCGTTCTATTACAAGAGATGTGAGCGGTGAGGGTGTGCAACAAGCTTTACTTAAAATCATTGAAGGATCTTTAGTAAATATTCCGCCAAAAGGTGGTAGAAAACACCCAAATCAAGATTTTATACAAATAGATACGACTAATATTTTATTTGTGTGTGGTGGGGCTTTTGATGGTATTAGTGATATCATTAAAAGAAAACTAGGCGATAATGTCATGGGCTTTTTTACTGATGATAAAAAAGATGAAAAAGAAGCCTTGCTTCAAAGATTAGAGCCTGATGATTTAGTGCATTTTGGGCTTATCCCTGAACTTATAGGAAGATTGCATGTGCTTGCTTCTTTAGAAGAGCTTGATGAAGAAAGTATGGTGCGTATTTTAACTGAGCCAAAAAATGCCATTATTAAACAATATCAAAAACTTTTTGCTATTGATAATGTGGAATTAAAGTTTGAAGATGAAGCACTAAGAGAGATTGCTAAGCTTTCATTAGAGCGTAAAACAGGTGCTAGAGGTTTAAGAAGTATTATTGAAGAGATGATGGTAGATTTGATGTTTGATTTGCCAGAGTATAATGGATATAGCATAGTAATTACTAAAGAAGTGATCAAAGAAGGTGCAAAACCTTTATTTATAAAAAATAAAAAAGTTAAAGGCTGAGAATGATTTTAGATCAAATAATTGGATTTTTTTCAAGTGATATGGGGATTGACTTAGGTACCGCAAATACTTTAGTTTTGGTAAAAGATAAAGGTATAGTGATTGATGAACCTTCGGTTGTTGCAGTAGAGCGTGAAAGATATGGTAGGGTTAAAATTTTAGCTGTTGGAAAAGAAGCTAAGGAAATGGTAGGAAAAACCCCAGGTAATATCGAAGCAATCCGTCCTATGAAAGATGGTGTGATTGCTGATTTTGATATGACTGAAAAAATGATCCGTTATTTTATAGAAAAAACTCATAGAAGAAAATCTTTTTTAAGACCTAGAATTATCATTTCAGTACCTTATGGTTTAACTCAAGTTGAAAGAAAAGCAGTTAGAGAAAGTGCTTTAAGTGCGGGTGCTAGAGAAGTATTTTTGATAGAAGAACCTATGGCAGCAGCTATTGGTGCAAATTTACCAATCAGAGAGCCTCAAGGGAGCTTAGTGGTAGATATTGGTGGTGGTACAACTGAAATTGGCGTTACTTCTTTGGGTGGACTTGTGATTTCAAAATCTATCCGCACAGCCGGTGATAAGCTTGATACTAGTATAGTAAATTATGTAAAAGAAAAATACAATCTTGTCATAGGTGAAAGAACGGGTGAGGAGATTAAAATCGCTATTGGTTCAGCAGTTCAGCTTCCAAAAGAGCTTTCTATGGTAGTTAAAGGACGCGATCAAGTAACAGGCTTGTTAAATAGAATCGAACTAACAAGTGAAGATGTAAGAGAAGCTATGCGTGAACATTTAAAAGAAATCGCTGATGCTTTAAAAATCGTTCTTGAAATGATGCCACCTGATCTTGCAGCAGATATTGTTGAAAATGGTGTTGTTTTAACAGGAGGCGGAGCTTTAATACGCGGGCTTGATAAATATTTATCTGAAATTGTAAAACTTCCAGTATATGTAGCTGATGAGCCGCTTTTAGCAGTTGCAAAAGGTACAGGTAAAGCTTTAGAAGAAATTTCATTATTGCACCAGCTAACGAATGAAGAGTAAAATTCTTAGCGTTTTAATATTATCTTTTTTAGTATTTATTTCGTTTTATTATGGAGATGTAATAAAACGAAATGTTTTAGATTTAAATATTGCTATTGTCAATCAATTTTCTCAAAGTATTGATCTTTTAAAAAATAAATTTAACGAGCATTTTAATCAATCTGAAAAAATTAGAACTTTAAGAGAAAGAAATGCCGAACTTGAGAAAAATAATATCTATATGAAAAACTTTGCTAATGAGCTAAATAATATTTTAAGTGATAAAAACTCAAGTTTTTATTATCCTAATGTTAGTTTAGTTAAAGCAACTTCTTATGCGCAAATTAGTGATTATCATAAGGTTTGGCTTGATGTTGATTATAAAGGAAAAATCAAAGGCTTAATTTATAATGGCTATACAGCAGGCATAGTCATAGAAAAAAATGGTAGAGCTTTGGGTCTTTTGCAAGGTGATGAAGAATGTATTTTTTCTGTTTATATAGGTAAAGAACAAGCACCAGGTATAGCTCATGGGAGAAATGATTATGTTTTAGTTAAATATATCCCTAAATGGCTTGAGCTTAAAATGGGTGATAAGGTTTATACAAGTGGCTTAGATGAGATTTTCTTTTCAGGAATTCCGGTGGGAGAAATTTTTAAAATAGAAGAAGAGGGTGCTTATCAAAATGCTTATGTTAAACCCTATGCTAAGATGAAAGTACCAAGCTATTTTTATATGGTAGAAAATTTATAGTAAAAAATTATTTATTTTAATTAATATAAATTATTATTTAGAATTAAATATTACAATAGCTTCTAAGTTTAAAACTAGGAGCTTTAATGAAAAAATATATTAGCAGTTGTTTGGCTATTTGTTGTTTAAGTGGTGCTATTTATGCAAACGAAGTAGAATATGATGCGCAAAAAATAGCAGATATTTTTTATCAACTTAATGCAGACCCTAAAAATCCAAAAGCAAAGGTTAATCATGCAAAGGGTTTTTGTGCTATGGGAACTTTTGAGCCAGCTTTGTCTATCAATAAAGAAATTGATGTGCCTTTATTAACACAAAAAAGTTTGCCAATCCAAGTAAGATATTCTTTGGGTGGCGCTTTTAAAGATGATAAAAGCAAAACAAGGGGTATGGCTATTAGAATTACTGATCCTAAAGATTCTGCCTCTTGGACTATGGTTATGCTAAATACAGAAATAAATTTTGCAAAAAATCCTAAAGAGTTTGGTCAGTTTTTTGAAATGAGACTTCCTGTAAATGGTAAAGTTGATCAAGAAAAAATAAGCAAGATGATGCAAGAGGTTGATTCTTATAGAAATTTTGCTGCATATACGGATAAAATTGGTATCAGTAAAAGCGTAGCAAATACTCCATTTTTTAGTATCCATACTTTTTATTTTAAACAAGCAAATGGAGAAAATTATCTACCAGCAAGATGGAAATTAGTTCCAAGCGAAGGTGTGGCGTATTTAAATGAGGCACAAATGAAAAGTGCAAGTAGTGATTTTTTAAAAGAAGATTTTCAAAATCGTATAAAGGCTAATAAGTCAGTTGAGTATAAGATGTATTTAGTATATGCAAATAAAAATGATATTACTAATGATACAACGGCCTTGTGGAGTGGTAAACACAAAGAAAGTTTAGTTGGGACTTTTAAAGTTAATGCTTTGAGCAAGGAAGATTGTAATTTTGATGTATATTTTCCTTCAGATGTACCTCAAGGGGTTAATCCACCACAAGATCCTTTATTTGATGTAAGAAATGAAGCTTATGCTATAACTTTTGGTAAGCGTCAATAAAATTTAGCTCTTTAAGAGCTAAATTCTTTATTAATTTCAACTTCTAAAAAACTTATATTTGTTATAATTTGGCTAAAAATTCAGCTTAGGAAAATACATGCCAAAAAGAACAGATATAAAAAATATATTATTAATAGGCAGTGGGCCTATCGTTATAGGTCAAGCTTGCGAGTTTGATTACTCAGGAACTCAAGCAGCAAAAACCTTAAAAGAGCTAGGTTATAGAGTAGTTTTGATCAATTCTAATCCAGCTACTATTATGACAGATCCTGAATTTGCTGATGCAACTTATATAGAACCAATTACCAAAGAAAGTATTCTAAGTATAATCAAAAAAGAAAAAATCGATGCGATTTTACCTACTATGGGTGGCCAAGTTGCTTTGAATGTTGCTATGGAAGTTTATGAAAGTGGCGAGCTTGCAGATGTAAAATTTTTAGGTGCAAATCCTGAAGCGATAAAAAAAGGCGAAGATAGACAAGTTTTTAAAGAATGTATGAAAAAAATTGGCATGGATTTGCCAAAATCTATGTATGCGTATAATTATGAAGAGGCTTTAAAAGCTGTTGATGAGATTGGTTTTCCTTTGATGATTAGAGCTTCTTTTACCTTAGGTGGTGCAGGAAGTGGCGTGGTGTATAATATGGATGAGTTTGCAGAACTTGCAAATACTGCTTTGGCGTTAAGTCCTATCCATGAAATTTTAATCGAAGAAAGCTTGCTTGGTTGGAAAGAATACGAAATGGAAGTCATTAGAGATAAAAATGATAATTGTATTATCGTTTGCTCTATTGAAAATGTTGATCCTATGGGGGTTCATACGGGTGATTCTATTACTATAGCTCCTGCTTTAACTTTGACTGATAAAGAATATCAAGCAATGCGTAATGCCTCTTTTGCTATTTTAAGAGAAATTGGAGTGGATACAGGCGGATCAAATGTGCAATTTGCTATCAATCCAACTAATGGTAGAATGATAGTTATTGAAATGAATCCTAGGGTTTCAAGATCTTCAGCCCTAGCTAGTAAAGCTACGGGTTATCCTATAGCTAAGGTAGCTACGCTTTTAGCAGTTGGATTTAGTTTAGATGAGATTAAAAATGATATCACAGGAACTCCTGCTTCATTTGAACCGGTAATTGATTATATTGTAACTAAAATTCCTCGTTTTACTTTTGAAAAATTCCCAAATGCAAGCACAGAACTTGGCACTGCTATGAAAAGCGTGGGTGAGGTTATGGCTATAGGGAGAACTTTTAAAGAAAGCATTCAAAAAGCACTTTGCTCACTTGAGAGAAATTTAAGTGGGTTTGATACTATAGAATGTGATAAAAATGAGCTTTTGACAAAAATTCGCCAAGCTAATGAAAAACGCTTGCTTTATATAGCACAAGCTTTTAGAGAAGGTTTTAGCACACAAGAGCTTTTTGAGCTTTGCAAAATAGATCCTTGGTTTTTAAATCAAATCAAAGAAATAGTGGAATTTGAAAATCAAATTGATATGGATATTTTAAGCAACAAACAACTATTAAGAAAAGCTAAAACCTTAGGTTTTTCAGATAAAAAAATCGCTAGTTTGATTAATCAAAAAGATAATCTTGAGTTAAGCCAAAATGATATTTATTATGCAAGAATTAAACACAAAATCATCGCTCAATATAGTGAAGTAGATACTTGTGCAGGAGAATTTGAAGCACTGACCCCTTATTTATACTCAAGTATTAATACAAATGAAGCTACGCAAGTAAAAGAAAGTAAAGATAAAAAAGATAAAAAAGTGATGATTATAGGTGGTGGACCAAACCGCATAGGACAAGGCATTGAGTTTGATTATGCTTGCGTGCACGCTTCTTTTGCTCTAAAAGATATGGGCGTAAAAACTATAATGTATAATTGTAATCCAGAAACGGTTTCAACAGATTATGATACAAGCGATATTTTGTATTTTGAGCCAATTGATTTTGAGCATTTAAGAGCAGTTATTGATAGAGAAAGACCCGATGGAGTGATAGTGCATTTTGGTGGTCAAACTCCGCTTAAATTTGCAAAACGCCTTAGTGCTTTTGGAGCAAAGATCATAGGAACAAGTGCAAGGGTGATAGATTTAGCTGAAGATAGAAAGAAATTTGCTAAATTTATCGAAGATTTAGGCATAAATCAACCTAAAAATGGCACAGCTATAAGCGTTGAAGAAGCGATTATAAAAGCAAATGAGATAGGTTATCCTGTGCTTGTTAGACCAAGCTATGTTTTGGGTGGTCGTGCAATGCGTGTGGTGCATGATGAGAGCGAGCTTAGACTTTATATGCAAGAAGCCGTAGATGTGAGTGATAAATCTCCGGTATTAATCGATCAATTTTTAGACAATGCAACTGAACTTGATGTAGATGCGATAAGTGATGGAAAAGAAGTTTATGTAGCAGGCATTATGGAGCATATTGAAGAGGCAGGAATTCACTCAGGCGATAGTGCTTGCTCTTTACCTGCTGTAAATATTGATGAAGCTATGCTTGAAATGATTGAACAAAAAACAAAAGATATTGCTTTAAATTTAGGTGTAGTAGGGCTTTTAAATATACAATTTGCTATCCATGATAATAAACTTTATATGATAGAAGTAAATCCAAGAGCTAGTAGAACTGTGCCTTTTGTAAGTAAGGCTACAGGAATTCCTTTAGCTAAGGTTGCAACGCGCGTGATGTGGCAAGGAAATTTAAGAGAAAGTTTGAAATTTTATGATACCTTTAAAGTGGTAGAAGAAAAAAATGGAATTTTAAAAGCTAAAAAACCAAAACACATTAGTGTAAAATCAGTGGTATTTCCTTTTGCTAAACTTAGCGGAAGTGACCTTGAGCTTGGGCCTGAAATGCGCTCAACAGGTGAAGTTATGGGTGTAAGCAAAGACTTTGAAAACTCTTATGCAAAAAGCCAACTTGCTTCTTCAAATTTCTTACCAGAAAGTGGCAATGTATTTTTATCACTAAGAGAACAAGATAAAAAATACGCAGTAGATTTAGCTAATGAATACATTAAGCTAGGATTTAAAATCATTGCTACAAGCGGTACTTATAAAATTTTACAAGAAGCAGGTTTAGAGTGTGAGTTTGTGCATAAAATTTCTGAAGGACGCCCAAATGTAGAGGATAAGTTAAAAAATTCTCAAATTCAACTTGCTATTAATACTAGCGATGAGCATAGTTTTAAAGGTGATACTAAAAAAATTAGAGCAAATATTTTACGCTTTAAAACCCCATATTTTACAAACCTAAGAGCAGCGTATGCAGGTGCTAAAGCGATTAAAGCTATACAAAATAAATCATGCCTTGAAGTAAAGAGCTTGCAAGAATACTTAAAAGCATGATTTATCTTGCTCAAACTGATACAACAGCGGGGTTTTTAAGCAAGGACTTAAAAGCCCTTAATACTTTAAAAAAAAGGCCTTTAAGTCAAGATTGTTTGATTACCACAGCTAAATTTAGTGAGCTTAAAAAACTTACAAGAGTGCCAAATCATTTTAAAAACACTATTAGAAAATCCAAAAAAACTACTTTTTTATATCCTAATTCTAAAGCAATACGCGTCGTGAAAGATTGTGCCCATGAGGAATTTTTAAAAGAGTTTGATTGGCTTTATTCTACTTCTGCAAATCTTCATGGAAAAAAATTTGATTTAAATTGGGCTATGCAAAATGCAGATAAAATAGTAGATGAAAAGTTTTTTGAAAGTGGAGCCTCAAAGATTTTTAAACTTCGAGGCGTTAAAAAAGTTAAGTTGCGCTAATTTATTTTCCAAGCGGCCAAAATACTTTTGGTTCTTCACCGATTTTTGCTTGTCCATGATACATTCCAAGTTTATCTTTAGTCCAAGCATAGCCAACTTTTCCATTTTTATCTATAGAGATGATTCCACCCGTGCCACCAAGTTTAGCTACTTGTTTGATAGTTTCTTCGGCTGCTTTTTGTACTGAAAGTTTTTTATATTTATATAAAGACGCAACTTCATGAGCCACAGCCACTCTTATATAAATATCACCTGTTCCTGTGCAAGAAATCGCAACTGAGTCATTATTTGCATAATTTCCTGCCCCTATGATAGGAGAATCTCCAATGCGTCCTGTCATTTTATTTGTAGTACCACCTGTGCTTGTGCCCGCTGCTAGGTTGCCATTTTTATCTAAAGCTATCGCACCTACTGTGCCTAAATATGGCTCAGTACTTACACCAAGATGAGCCTTTGCTTTATCGCTATCTAGTAATACTTCTTTGCTTTTTTTAGCTTCTTGAAGTTGTTTGTATCTGTGCTCTGTGAAAAAATATTTTTGTCCTACTATTTCTAAACCATGTTTTTTGGCTAATTTATCAGCACCTTCTCCTGCTATTAAAGTATGAGGTGTTTTTTCCATAACAAGTCTTGCCGCCTCTATAGGATTTTTAATCGTCCTAGCCATAGCAATTGCACCTGCTCTTAAATTTTTTCCATCCATTATAGATGCATCAAGTTCGTTAAATCCATCAGAAGTAAAAACAGCACCTTTTCCAGCGTTAAATTCAGGACTATCTTCCATTACTTTAATGGCAGCTATAATTGCATCAACAGAGCTTCCACCTTTTTCAAGTATGCTTTGGCCCGCTTTTAAAGATTCTTTCATTACCTTTTCTCTTTTAGCAAATTCTTCTTTAGTAAGTCCTAAGCCACTTGTACCACCGTGTATCACGATGATAGGTTCAAAATCTTTTGCAAAAGTATTATTACTTGTTAAAAATGCTAAACTAGCTAATATTAATAAAGCCTTTTTACTATTTGTTAAAAAACTCATTTTTATCTCCTTGTTACAAGCTTTTGATTCTATAATAATAAAAATTAAATATAAATTAATATTATAAAAATATTTATAATAATGATATTTTTTATTATTATATGTTTAGTTTTTGATTAAAGTTTTATTTTTGTAATTTTAGCTATAATTTGCGCTTTTGAAAAAAAGGTAGATTATGATAGAAAGAACAAAAATAAGCTCTAATTTTGGTTGGTTTATGGTGATTTTAGGTGGTTTGGTTGAGTGTTTTTGGGTGAGTGGTTTAAAATACTCAACTGAAATTTGGCATTATGCTTTAACAGCCATTGGGGTTTGCATATCTTTTACATGTTTTTTAAAAGCTTGCGAAAGACTTGAAGTAAGTATTGCTTATAGTGTTTTTGTAGGTATTGGCACGGTTGGGGTGGTGCTTAATGAGATGTTTATTTTCAATGAGCCAAGTTCTATTACCAAACTTACTTTAATAGCTATTTTACTTTTAAGTATCATAGGCCTTAAAATCATTAGCAAGGAAGCTAAATAATGGAATGGTTCTTTTTGTTTTTAGCGACTGCTTTTGAAATTTTTGGTGTGATTATCATGAAGCAACTTGTAAGCACTAAAAATAAGCTTTATCTTTTAGCTTTGATAGTGTGTTTTGGTTTTTCGTTTGGGTTTTTAAGCCTTAGTATGCAAAGCATTGCTATGAGTGTGGCTTATTCTATATGGACAGGAGCTGGAACTGCAGGCGGGGTTATCATCGGAGTGCTTTTTTATAAAGAAAGTAAAAGCTTTTTAAAGCTTTTTTTAATTGCTCTTATCATTGCTTGTACTGTGGGTTTAAAAATACTTTCATAGGTTTAAAATGAAAATATATATTAGCGGCATAGACACAGATGTTGGCAAAACTTATCTAAGTGCTAGAATTTGTAAGGAATTGGGTTTTGATTATTTTAAGCTTATCCAAGCAGGCACGCCAAAAGATAGTGAGGTAGTAGCTGAGTTTAGTCCAAAAACTAAGATTTTTAAAGAAGGTGTGTTTTTACAAACTCCTGCTTCCCCGCACAAAGGCAGGATTTTAGAGAATTTAAGCTATAAAGCCTTTGATATACAAATTCCACAAAGTGACAAACTCATCATCGAGTTAGCTGGTGGGCTTTTTTCTCCTCTTGATGATGAAAAAACAATGATTGATTATATGAGTGCGTTTAAGCACCCTACGATTTTAGTCGCAAAAGACTATTTAGGAAGTATCAATCACACTCTTTTAAGCATAGAAGCACTAAAACAAAGAGATATTAAAATCCTTGCTTTAATCTTAAAAACCCAAGATAATTTTAGCAAGGATTTTATAAGCAATTATGCTAAAATTCCTATCATAGAATTTGATGATAAAGTGTGCGAAAAGCTTTCAAAAATCCTTGAAAATCTCTCTTAAAGACTGCACTACATAAGCAATCTCATCTTCATTTATAACATATGGTGGCATGAAATAAATTGTATTTCCAAGTGGTCTTAAAAGCAAGCCTTTTTCTAAGGCTCTTTGAAAGACTTCAAGCCCTGCTCTTTGGTATTTGCTTTTTTGTATATCAAATGCGCTTACCATGCCTAAATTTCTAAAATTTCCTAAAAAATCAAATTCTTTTAAACTTTCCCATTGTGTTTTTATAAAAGCACTTTTGATTTTATTTTTTGCGATGATGTTTTCTTTTTCAAAAATATCCAAAGTCGCATTAGCCGCCGCACAAGCTAGGGCATTACCCGTATAAGAATGAGAGTGTAAAAAGGCCTTTTGGCTTTCATAGCTATCATAAAATTTCTCATATATTTCATCTTTAGTAAGCACCACTGAAAGGGGTAAATACCCACCCGTGATAGCTTTAGAAAGACATATATAATCAATACTTTGCGAGCAATAATCAAGTGCAAACATCTCTCCCGTGCGTCCAAAACCTGTAGCTATCTCATCAAATATCACTTGCACACCATAATCTTTAGCAAGTTTAACTGCCTCATCTAAATACCCAAGCTCATACATGTGCATATTGCCTGCACATTGAAGTAAAGGCTCAAGTATAAAAGCACAAATTTCATGATGATGATTTTTTAAAATGCTTTCTAGAATTTCGAGTTCTTTTGTATAGTCCTTGCTAGTTGGCACAGGTGTTGTGATACTTTTTAAAAGTAAAGGCTCGTAGGTTTTTTTATAAAGTGCTACATCACCAACGCTTAATGCGCCTAGGGTTTCTCCGTGGTAAGAATTGCTAAGTGATAGGAATTTATCCTTTTTAGAGCCATTGTTTAAGTGGTATTGAAAACTCATTTTTAAAGCCACTTCTATGGCTGAACTACCATTGTCTGCAAAAAAGCATTTATCAAAAGGCAAAAGCTTGCAAAGTCTTTGCGAAAGCTTTATGATAGGCTCATGTGAAAAACCAGCAAGCAAGACATGCTCTAAATTTTGAAGCTGATCTTTGATTTTTTCATTGATATATTCATTGCAATGGCCAAAGATATTTACCCACCAAGAGCTAATGCAGTCTATGTAGGATTTTTCATCAAAATCATACAAATACACCCCCTTAGCCTTTTTTATAGGTATTAAAGGTAAAAACTCATGATCACTCATTTGCGTGCAAGGGTGCCAAATGTGTTTTAAGTCTAGTTCTTTTAAATTCATTTTTACTTCTTTGATTTTTATTACTAATGATACTACAATTTTTACTCAAATTTATACTTTAAAATGAAAAAGGATTATTTAGAAAATATTTATATAATTAGTTTTTTTATTTTAAAATTTCAAAAGGAAAAATAATGAAAAAAATATTAGTTGTTCTAACAATTTTATTTTTAAATTTTGCATACTCACAAGAGGATTTGGTTGAAAAAGGGATTAAAGCCTATGAAAGTGGTGATTATATAAATGCTATGAAGTATTACAAACAAGCTTGTGATTTAAATATTGGAATCGGTTGTTTTGGTATTGGAGCTTTGTATGAAAGAGGGGAAGGTGTTAAAAAAAATAATTTTAAAGCAGTTGAGTTTTATAAAAAATCTTGTGATTTAAATATTGGAATCGGTTGTTTTGGTATTGGAGCTATGTATGAAAATGGAAAAGGTGTAAGAAAAGATAATTTCAAAGCAGTAGAATTATATCAAAAAGCATGTGACTTAGAAAATGGTTTAGGTTGTTCTAATCTTGGTTTCATGTATGCAAATGGACAAGGTGTAAAAAAGGATAATTTGAAAGCAGTTGAGTTTCATCAAAAAGCTTGCGATTTGAATAATGGAAGTAGTTGCAATAATCTCGGGATTATGTATGTAAATGGATCTGGTGTTAGAAAGGATCTTTCTAAAGCTTTAGAATATTTTGGCAAGGCTTGTGATGTAAAAAGCGATGAGGGTTGTGAAAACTATGCAAGGCTTAAACGATAATGCAAATTACACAAATTTTAGATGAGTTAAAACAACAAGATAATTTTAGAATTCTACGCTCATTAAAACATGAGGGAAAATATGTTATTTATAATGGGCAAAAATTACTAAATTTAGCGAGTAATGATTATCTAAATTTAAGTAATGAAAAAGCATTGAAGCAAGATTTTTTAACGCATTTAAAAGAATTTGAATTTTCTAGTTCAAGTTCAAGAAGCTTGAGTGGAAATTATGCGATTTTTGATGAATTTGAAAGCTTTTTAGAAGCTAAGTTAGGTAGAAAAATCTTACACTTTAACAATGGCTATGCCTTAAATGTTAGCTGTTTGCAAGCTTTAGCAAGCATTAAAAATACTTTGTTTTTAGCAGATAAGCAAGTACATGCAAGTATTATCGATGGTTTAAGGCTTGGCGGGGCTAAATTTATAAGGTTTAAACATAATGATATAAAGCATTTGCAAAGCTTAGTGCAAAAGCATTATAAAGAATTTGAAAATATTATCATCATAAGTGAAGCTTTATTTAGCATGGATGGAGATTTTGCGCCTATAAAAGATTTTGTAAGCCTAAAAAAAGAGTTTAAAAATATCAAAATTTACATCGATGAAGCTCATAGCATAGGGTGTTTTAATGATGATGGTTTGGGTTATGTGAGATTTTTGGGCTTAGAAAAGGAAGTGGATTTTTTAGTTTTTACCTTTGGTAAGGCTATAGCTTCCATGGGAGCTTGCATGATAAGTGATGAAAAAGATTTTTTTATCAACAAAGCAAGAGCCTTTATATACTCAACTGCCATTGCGCCTATCAATGTAGCTTGGACTTTGCATGTTTTTAAGCATTTGCATGAATTTAGCGCTCAAAGAAAAAAGCTTTTAGAGTTAAGTGCTTGGTTTAAAAATGCTTTGGCAAGTAAAGGTGTAGTTTTAGGTGAGGCTTATGTGATATCTTTTATTTTAGGGCAAAATGCACTAGCTAGTGAAATTTCTAAAAAGCTTTTAGAAAATGGTATGTTCGCACCTGCTATTAAAGAGCCAACCGTGGCTAAAAATACAGCTAGAATTCGCTTTTCTTTGCATGCTGGTTTAGTGAAAAAAGACTTAGAAAAGGTTTTGGAGGTACTTTGAAAACTCATTTTTTACATGAAAATGCAAATTCATCTGAGTTGATTTTATTTTTTTCTGGATTTTGCTCACATTTTAGACATTTTGCACATTTAAACAGTGATGTAAATGTTTTAATGGTGTATGATTATACGAGTTTTGGTTGGGAATTTGATCTTCATAAATTTGAAAAAATCACTCTTGTTGGCTTTTCTATGGGAGTTTGTGTAGCGAGTAAAATTTTAAAAGATATAAAATTTGATAAAAAAATAGCCATAAATGGTACAAATTTACCTATAGATGATGAATTTGGGATCAAAAAAGCCATTTTTAAACTTACGATGAAAAGATTTGCTTTGGAAGATTTTAAAGCAAATTTACTTGAAAAAAGAATGAGTTTAAGCGATGGATTTTATTTTGAAAAAAACGAGCATTTAAAAGTAGAACTTTTAAGCTTATATGAGTTTTGCACTAAAGATTTAAACGAAAATTTCACTTGGGATAAAGCCATAATTAGCAAAGAGGATAAAATCTTTCCACCAAAACATGCTTTTAATTTTTTCAAAGAAAAGGCAATGTTTATTGATGAGCCACATTTTGCATTTTTTAAATACCACACTTGGGAAGAGCTTTGCAAACTTTCATAAGAGCAAAAGACACTTATAGCGCAAATACACCTGTGCAAAAAGACATGGCTAAAGAGCTTTGTAAAATGCTTGTTGAGAGTGATTTTAGAGATTTTGAAGCGGTGTTTGAATTTGGCTGTGGGGTAGGGGTTTTTAGCAAGGCTTTGCAAGAGTGTATTAAATTTAAGCATTATTTTTTAAATGATATTTATGCTTTTGAAAATCCTTGTAAATTTGATGAATTTGGTGTTTTTGATATGAATGAACTTAAAAATCATCATTTTTATACGAAAAAATTTGATCTTATAGCTTCCAATGCTTGCATGCAGTGGCTAAAGATAGATGAGCTTTTAGAAAATCTTGCAAATATGTTAAATAAAAATGGGATTTTACTTTTTTCTACTTTTGGAGAAAAAAATTTCACTCAAATAAAGCAAAGCACTAATTTATCACTAGAGTATTTAACTTTAGAGCAAATTACACAAAAGCTTTCTAAAAAATTTAAGATTATCAAGGCAAAAGAAGAGTTAAAAGAGCTAAAATTTGATGATACTTTAGAGCTTTTTAGACATTTGAAATTAAGCGGGGTAAATGCTTTGAGTGAAAAATTTTTCATAAGCAAGGCATTTTTAAAAAACTATGAAAAAGAATTTCAAAATACCTTGACTTACCATCCTTTATTTTTTATGTGTCAAGTTTATTAAATTTGATAGATATTTTTTTGCTAATTCTTCTCTTAGATAAAGCTTGTTAAAATCACTTATATCCATACATAAAGCAAAAGCATAAATTTGATGAGTTTTTTTATCTTTTATAAAACCTACGATTTGTCCGTATTTTTCTTTACCCCAGCCTGTTTTTGCAAAAAACTCATAATGGCTATTTTCGCTAAGTTTTATTATATTTATAACTTCTTTTTGTATATTTTTAGGATAATCTAGTGCTAAATTTGCAAGTTTAAAAAGTAAAACAGATTGCTCTTTAGGACTAATTTGCAAAGAATCATCTATCCAAAATTCGTCGATTTTACTTATTTTTTGGTTGCCATAATTAAGTTTATTTAAGTTTTTTTGCATTTTTTCTAAGCCTATTTTTCTAGCTAGTTCTTTATAAGCAGGTAGTTGTGATCTTTGCATAGCTAGGGCTAAATTTGCGTCATTTTTCCAAGAGGATAAAAATACTTTTTCACCTTTGTAGTGATAAAAAATTTCATTAGTATCTTTCACAATACCTTCATTAAGTGCGATTAGGGAATTGAAAATTTTAAAAGTAGAGACAGGTAAAATGCGCTTGTTTGCTTTTTTAAAATCATTACTATAATAATTTTTGCCATCATAAGCTATAAAAACTCCACTTTCATTGTAATCTTTAAAAAGATCTTTTAAATTTTCATTTGCCAAAGCAAAAGAGCAAAAAAGACTAAAAAGTAAAAGTAATTTTTTCAATTTATTTCCTTTTTCATTAAAAAATTTTTCAATTCTTGTTGATCTCTTATAGCAATGTTTTCTTTGATGATTTTAAATCCTGCTTTTAAAAAGAAATTTTTAGCACTAAGGCTAGCAAAAGTATAAATTTCACTATAAGGATAGTTTTTAAGAGCAAATTCCAATAAAGCTTTGCCATAACCTTGATGAGCATAGTTTGCATGAGTAAAGCAAAGATCGAGTGTTTTTTCTTCTAAATTTATACTTATAAAAGATATGATTTGGCCTTTTTCTTCATAAACAAAACCTAGTTGATTTTGAAATTTTCTTTCCCAAGCTTTTTGGTCTATATTAATCCATGCATGAATTTGTTCTTTTGTGTAATCATTTTTACAAAGAGTGGATACGCTTTGCTTAAAAAGCTTGATGCAAGAAGTTAAGTCTTTTATATCAAGCTTTCTTATCAAGCACTTTCCTTAAAGCCAAAGAAGCTAAAGCAAGTCCAAAAGAGGCTGTCACACCCATAAATGAGCCAAGATCTTTACAATGAGCTTCTTCATCTGAAAATACCACATCAAAATCCCCTTTAAAGCCTGATTTTCTAAGCTCATAACGGAATTTTTTAGCTAGGGCATCGCCATGTGTTTTAAATATACTTGTCGTTTTAATACGCGTCGGATCAAGCTTTCTAGCTCCACCAGTTGATGAGATAAAAATTTGCTTTTTTAAATCAACTAAATTAGCCAAAGCAACCTTAGCAGGTATATCATCAATCGCATCGATGATTAAATCAAACTCGCTCAAATCAAAACTTTTTAAAAACTCATCATCGATTTTGCTAACTATACCTTTGGCATTGTAAATGCGTTCAAAAACCTTAGCTTTTTCTACGCCTATATTTTCACTATGAAGTTGGCGGTTTTGATTAGTAGTTTCAAATTTATCTGCATCGATTAAAGTTAGATTGCTAAAGCCACTTCTAAAAAGCGCATCAACACAAATTCCACCAACTCCACCAAGTCCGCAAACTAAAACTTTGGTATTTTGAAATTTAATAAAATTTTCTTCATTAACAAGCCATTTTATACGCGTGTATCTATCCATTTTTCATCCATTTTTTGAGATTTTTCATTTGATTATAAGCTGTTAGATCAAGCATTATAGGTGTTATTGTGGCATAGCCTTGTTTTAAAAGTGCTATGTCTGAGTCTTTTTCATTTTCATGATCAAGATTAGCAGCAGCTAGCCAGTAGTATTCTACACCTCTTGGATTTGTATTTGAGTGTGCTTCATAACTATAAATTCTTTTACCTGCTTTGCAAATTTTTAAGCCTTGAAAGGCTGTTTTACTAGAAGGAAAGTTGATATTTAAAAATTCTTTTTTATCTAAAGGAAAGCCCTTTTCAAAGATATTTTTGACTATTTTTTTAGTAAGTTTTAAAGCAAGTTTATAATCAAGCTCTTTTTGGCTATCTTTATAAAATTGTGATAAAGCTATAGCAGGAATTCCATGAAGTACTGCTTCCATTGCTCCTGCACAAGTTCCTGAGTAGGTTATATCCTCGCCTACATTAGCACCTTTGTTAATCCCACTTATGACAAGATCAGGCAAACGCTTTTTATATAAAGCATGCAAAGCAAGATAAACACAATCTGCAGGCGTGCCATCATCAAGTTTATAAAATCTTTTGCCAACCTTGTGAAATCTTAAAGGTTTGGTTAGTGTTATGGAGTGTGAGCATGCTGACTTTTCACTAGCAGGAGCTACTATGGTGATTTTAGCTTTAAAATGCTTTCTTAGCATTTTAATAAGTTTTTTTAAACCTTCACTTTCATAGCCATCATCGTTTGTTATTAAAATTTCTTTCATATTTTTCCTTTTTTTAAATTTTAACATAAGTGATAAAATATTTTTTTAAATAAAGAAAAATTATTAATGGTGTTTTGTATTACAATTTATTTATAATTATGATAATATATTTAAATTTAAATATTCAAGGAGGAAAAATGCAAAAAATTAAATTCATAATGATATTTAGTGTATTTGTAGCTTTTTTTATCGGATGTTCTTCTAAAGAGCAATTTAATCCTTTGGCGCGTTCTTTGGGCGGTGTAAATGATATTGATCCTTTAAAAATAGGTAAAAATCCAACACCACCTGCTAAGCAAAAAACACCAGCTTTAGTAGAAGGGAAACATTTTCCTGCTATACCGCTTGTGCCACCAGTAATTACTACAAATACTTTTAAAGGAGATAATCCCATAAAAGGACCATTGCCAAGGTTAACTTCGGATAATAAATTTACTTCAAACGCTTTGTATGAAAATTCAGGTATTGCAAGTGATTTTGTAACCATTATGAATCCAAATGGTGCTGCATTAACTGTTTGGGCATTAAATCCAGGGAATTGGATATGGGGTTATAATTTATTTGATAGCAAGCCTTTTGGTGATGCAAGAGTTTGGCAGCTCATTGAATTTCCAAATAATAAAGTAATGATTAAAAATGCAAAAACTTTAACTTGTTTAAATGCCTATGGAAATGGCATTGTGCATTATCCTTGTGATCAAAGCAATTTTGCTCAGTATTGGAGACTCTTTCCTATGAGTAATGGCGCTTATCAAATTCAAAATTATGCTACCCAACAATGTATACAAACAACAGTTGGAAATGTAATGGAGGAATTTTATTTTAACTATTATAGTATTTATTTGACGCCTTGTTTGAAACCAAAAGAAAAAAATTTAGATAGACAATGGAGTATAAGCGCACCTGCTTTTCAAACAAGATCACCTTATGCTTATACAGGAGAGTAATAATGAGAAAGATAATATTTTTAATTTTTAGTTTTAATTTATTATTTGGAGCTTTAGAAAATTATAATAGCGGAACTTGGAATTTACAAGGCTCATCAGCTTCTACTGAAAGCAAATGGAATATTAGTATAAGACAGCTTGTAACGGGTGCTAATCCTATGGATATATTAGCTGTTCAAGAAGCAGGGGTTTTACCAAGCACAGCTATAATGACTCCAAGACAAGTTCAACCTGTGGGAGTTGGAATTCCTATTCATGAGTATGAGTGGAATTTGGGCTCATCAAGCCGTCCAAATTCTGTTTTTATATATTATTCAAGAGTTGATGTTGGAGCAAACCGTGTAAATATGGCTATAGTAAGTAGAGTGCAAGCTGATGAGGTTTTTGTTTTACCACCTCCAACCGTTGCTTCAAGACCTATTATAGGAATTCGCATAGGAAATGATGCGTTTTTTAGCATACATGCTTTAGCAAGTGGAGGTAATGATGGTGGAGCTATTGTGAGTGCTGTGGATAGTTTTTTTAGAAATAGACCAGAGATTAATTGGATGATTTTGGGTGATTTTAATAGAGAAGCAGGATCTTTGGTTTCTTTACTTGATCCAGATTTAAGAGCACGTACACGAGTGATCCCTCCAAATACTAATACTCAAACTAGCGGAAGGATTATTGACTATGCTATCACAGGAAATTCCAATACAGCTTCTTTGTATAATCCACCGCCAATCATTGCTCTTTTAGCTGTAGCAGGACTTAGGACTTTTTTAGCTTCTGATCATTTTCCTGTGAATTTTAGAAGACCTTAGGAGTAAATGATGAAAAAAATTTGTATTTTATTTTTTATGGTTTTGAGTTTTTTAAGAGCTGAGGTTAGTTTAGATGAATTAGAAGATTTTACACCTATGTTTGCCATAAGATCTTTAGAAACAGGAATTTCACTAAGTCCTTTTAGGTATAGCTCTGAAATACTAGAAGAGCAAAATTGGTTTTTAAAAGAAATAATACTTAGCGATGAGTTAAAAGAAAAGGACAGGTATGCTGTGCAACGCCCTTTTGGTTATGTGCAGTTTATAAATCCTAGAGGTGCTGATGTGTGTTTGGCTGTTTTAGATGAAAAAACTTTTGGAACAAAATCTTGTAAGCAAGATTTACAAGATGGACAAATGCAAACGGTTTTTTCTATCATGCCTACTACAAGTTCTGCTGTGCAAATTAGATCTTTAACGCATGGTGGGGTAAAATGTATGAGTACTTTTTATGAAGCACGCGTGCCTATAGAAAATCGCTTTGGTTTAGATGATTGTACCGTAAATCCTTCTGTACCTATAGAATTAAAAGAATTATTTTTCTTTGCCCCTGCTATCGTTGAAGCAACTCCGCTTTATTAAACTAAACCCGCTTTGCGGGTTTAAACTCTAAGTTAAAATTTGTTAAAATGTCTTTTAAAATTGATATAAGGTAGGTTAATGAAAACCTTTTTAGTTTGTGCCTTAGAGCCTTCAGCAAATTTGCATTTAAAAGAAGTTTTAAAAGTTTATAAAAATGAGTATAAAGAATTTGATTTAGTAGGAATTTATGATGAGAGTTTATGTAAAGAATTTAGTCTAAATTCCAAGCCACTTTATAGCTCACATGAGTTTAGCGCTATGGGTTTTATAGAGGTTTTGCCACTCATTTTAAAAGCCAAAAAAGCTATAAAAGAGCTAGTAAATTTAAGTCTTACTCAAAAAATTGATGCGATTTTATGTATAGATTCACCTGCTTTTAACATACCTTTTGCAAAGGCTTTAAAAAAAGCAAATTCCAAAGCAAAAAGAATTTATTATATCTTGCCTCAAGTTTGGGCGTGGAAAAAAGGTCGCATACCCATCATAGAAAGTCATTTTGATGTGCTAGCTTCTATTTTACCTTTTGATAGTGAGTTTTTTAGCAAAAGCACTTATGTGGGTCATCCACTTTTAGATGAGATAAAAGAATTTAAAAATCAAGAAGATATAAATTCTATACTTTCAAAAAATGATGATGAGAAAGCAATCGCTTTCTTGCCAGGCTCAAGAAAAAGTGAAATAAAGCGTTTAATGCCTATTTTTAGAGAATTAAGCACTAAATTTAAAGGTAAAAAAATCCTTTGTGTGCCCGAGTTTAATCTAAAAAGATTAGATCTTTATGGAGATGTGAGTAATTTTGAAATTCAAAGCAATACCCCAAAAGTGCTAAAAAATGCTGATTTTGCTTTTATTTGTAGTGGCACAGCTACACTTGAAGCAGCTTTGGTCGGCATGCCTTTTGTGCTTGCTTATAAAGCTAAAGCTATTGATGTATTTATCGCAAGATGTTTTGTAAAACTTAAACACATAGGCCTTGCAAATATTTTTTTAGATTTTGCAGGAAAAAGCGAGCTTAATCCTGAATTTTTACAAGAGCAAGTGAATGTGGAAAATTTATATCAAGCTTATCTTAAATACGATTATAAGGCATTTTTTGATAAAGTAGATTTTTTAAAAGAATATTTGCAATTTGCAAGTGCAAAAAATTTAGCTAAAATACTTTATGAAATCAAATAAGGATAAATCATGCAAAAAGAACCTATGAGTAAATACGGCTATGAGAAATTAGAAAAAGAATTAGAACATTTAAAGAAAGTTGAACGCCCAAAAGTAGTAGAAGAAATAGACATAGCAAGAAGTCATGGAGATTTAAAAGAAAATGCAGAATATCACGCAGCTAGAGAAAAACAAGCTTTTATAGAAGGAAAGATAGCTGAACTCGGGGATTTGATCTCAAGAGCGCAAATCATCGATCCATCTTCTTACGAGCATGATAGTGTGAAATTTGGCTCAACTGTTGTTGTAGAGGATTTAGAAAGTGAAAAACAAAGCACTTATACTTTGGTAGGGGTAAATGAGGGAAATTTAGAAAAAGGCTATATTTCCATTAGTTCGCCTATTGCTAAAGCAATGCTTGGTAAAAAAGAAGGCGATGATTTTAAAGTGCGTTTGCCAAAAGGCGAGAGTGAATTTGAAATCATTTCTATAGAATACAAAGCTTTGGAATTTTAATGCAAAAAGAAAGATACTTTGATTTTATTATTAAATATTTTCCATATATATCTTTAATTTTTGTTTTAGATGTAAGTATTTCATTGTGGTGGAGTTATTTAACCTTTGAAAGGGAAATTTATGAATGGATATTGTTTAAAGCTGTAAAAAATGTATTTATAGTGTTTATACTAGAAATTTTTATCATTCATATATTTTTTCTTTTTTTTAAAGAAAGAGCTAGGTATATTGTATATTTTTTAGCAGTTTATGCTGTCATTGCTTTTATATTGCAAACCTATTTGCTGGTAAATTATTCTGCTAAATTTAACCCTATGTTTATAGATTTTTTCTTGCAAACAAATTTAGGCGAAATTTACGAATTTTTTGAATTTTATATTGATATCAAATTGATCAGTATTTTTATATTGTTTTTGCTTTTTATTTTTTTATGGATTTATTTTTTTAGTAAAATACAAAAATATTTATATTTACCAAATAAAAAAATACTAATATCTTTTTGCGCTATTTATATTTTTGTTATTGTAGGATTATTATTAGACTGTGCTAATCGTTATTTTATTAAAAAACAGGGAATAAATTCTTTAGATAAAATTAATTTTACCTTTTTTTTTGATTTGCCTTTGCAAATTAGAGGTTATTATGGCGATACTGGATTGTGGGCAAATTATGTTTTTTATTTGAATAATTATCAAAATGTTGCTAATTCTTATAAAGAGAAGATAAATATTGAAAAAAGAATCCCTTATGTGGTTTTTATTGTAGGTGAAAGTACTCAAAGAAACTATATGAGTTTATATGGTTATGATTTAAAAACTACTCCAAATTTAGATATTTTAGAAAAAAATGGAAACTTGATTAAATTTAGCGACACGATATCGCCTTTTGCAAGCACTCAAGCTTCATTAAGAAGGATTATGAATTTTTCAAATATAGAAAATGAGGAAAATTGGTATGATAGACTAAATATTATTGATTTATTTGAGTTGGCAGGATATAACACTGCTTTTATATCAAACCATGAACCGATGAGTGGTCATACGAGTATTACTACTGCTGTAGCAAATCGTGCCAAAGAAACTATTTTTTTAAATAAATTTGCAACAGATGATAAAATTTTTACCAAAGCATTTGATACTGAAATGTTGCCACTTATTAAAGATAGAATTAATGAAAAGAATTTTTTTGTCTTACAATTGATGGGAACTCACTTTAGATATGACAGAAGATACGAGAAACAGTTTGCTAAATTTACAAGTAAAGATATAAAAAGAAATTTAGATGAGAAATTTAAAGTAAATATTGCTAACTATGCAAATGCGGTGCTCTATAATGATTATTTTGTCAACGAAGTATTTAGTTTTTTCAAAGATAAAGAGGCGATTATTGTTTATATTAGTGATCATGGAGAAAGTGTCTATGAATATAGAGATAGAGCGGAACATTTTGTAACCTCAAGATTCACTGCTGAAATTCCATTCTTTTTTATAGTTAGTGATAAATTCAAACAAAACAATCCTGAATTAGTAGATAGGATAATAAAAGCTAAAAATAGACCATTTATGATAGACGATTTGATTCATACGATGACAACCATTGGTGGCATTAAAGTCGAGGATTATGATCCCGCTAGAGATGTGTTAAGTGATGAATTTAATTCTAATAGGATTAGAATTTTTAATGGCGAAGTAGATTATGATAAAGTGTTAAAATACGAGAAAGCAAGATATTGATTTGTATAAAAGAAAATGCTATTTTCATTGCTGATGCGCATGAAAATGAAAATAGGCGTGGTTTTTGGGATTTTTTGCAAGCTTTAAAAAATAAAAAAATTCAAACTCCACAGCTTTTTTTAATGGGTGATATTTTTGATCTTTTAATTTATGAGGTAAAAGCCACGCATGATTTTGCAAAAGCTTATATAGACTTACTTGAAGAACTTGCTAATGAGATTGAAATCATTTATTTAGAAGGTAATCACGATTTTAATTTGGCTAAATTTTTTAAAAAAGTGAAGGTTTTTAGTATAAAACAACAGCCTTTGCTTTGCGAATTTCAAGATAAAACCTTAGTAAAATTAGCCCATGGGGATATTTTTTTAAAACCTTTTTTGCAATTTTGCTTAAAAAGTTTGAGAAATCATTATTTACTACTTTTTTTAAATTTTTTAAATGTTACTAGTAAAGAAAAAATTACTCAAAAAATTTTAACAAATCAAAATAAAAAACAACTTATTAGAAAAATTCCTCAATTTGCTACTTTAGTAAAAGAGCGTATAAAACACTACAATGTAAAATTTATAATAGAAGGACATTATCATCAAGATGTATTTTTAGAATTTGAGGATACAAAATATTTAAATTTACCTACTTTTGCATACAAGGAAAGTTTTTTTGTAGTAAAATATGAACCAGAAATCAGATTTCACAAAATAGAACTTAAGGAGGCATAATGTTTGATGAGAATGTCGTTAAAACAGGTTCAAATGAAATGGAGCTTGTTGATTTTCGCATCTTTAAGCAAGGCCAAGATAAAGTCTATGAGGGAATTTATGGTGTAAATGTTTCTAAGGTTAGAGAAATCATAAAAATTCCTTTTTTGACTGAAATTCCAGGGGTGCCTGAGTATGTTGAAGGTATTTTTGATCTTCGTGGTGTGGTAATTCCTGTGATTAATCTAGCTAAATGGATGCAAATTCAAGAGCCAGAAATGACAAATATAAAACCTAGAGTTATCATTACTGAATTTAGTAATGTATTAATCGGTTTTATCGTACATGAGGCAAAAAGAATTCGTAGAATTAATTGGAAAAATATCGAGCCAGCTAATTTTGCTACAAGTGCAGGTAGTTTGGATAAAAGTAAAATAACAGGTGTAACTAGAATCGAGGGTGATGAGGTTTTACTTATCCTAGATTTAGAAAGTATAGTGCAAGAGCTTGGAATTTATACTCCACAAACTGATATTGAAGATGATAAGATTCAAAAAATTGAAGGTATAGCTTTAGCACTTGATGATAGTTCTACTGCAAGAAAACTTGTTAAAGATTTACTTAATAAAATCGGCTTAAAAGTTGTAGAAGCAAAAGATGGGGTTGAAGGTTTACAAAAACTTCAAGAACTATATGGGGCATATGGTGATGATTTAAATAAACATCTAAAAATCATCGTAAGTGATGTTGAAATGCCTCAAATGGATGGTTTCCACTTTGCAGCTAAAGTAAGAGAAGATGAGAGATTTAAAAATATTCCTATCGTGTTTAACTCTTCTTTATCAAATGAGTTTATGAGTGATAAAGGTGTTAAAGAAGCAGGTGGTGAGGGGTATTTGGTTAAATTTAACGCAAGTGATTTCTTTGCTGAAATTTCTCGTGTTATTAAAAAACATGAAAAAGGTGAGGAGTAAAAATGGAAGATATTCAAGAAATACTTGAGGATTTTTTAGTTGAAGCCTTTGAACTAGTTGAGCAAATTGACCATGATTTGGTTGAATTAGAAGCAAATCCTGAAGACTTAGAACTATTAAATAGAATTTTCCGTGTTGCACATACTGTTAAAGGTTCGTCAAGCTTTTTAAATTTTGATGTTTTAACAAAACTTACTCATCACATGGAAGATGTTTTAAATAAAGCAAGACACAATGAGCTTAAAATTACTCCTGAAGTAATGGATGTGGTTTTAGAGTCTATTGATATGATGAAAACTTTATTAAATTCTATTAGAGATAATGGAAATGATACAGCGATAGGACTTGATATAGCTCCAATTTGTACAAGATTAACCGCTATTTCAGAGGGTGAAAGTTTAGAGTCTGTTGCACCGGCTAAAACTGAAGAGCCAAAAGAAGAAGTAAAAGAAGAGCCAAAGGCTGAAGAACCTGAAGTTGATGTAAATAAACTCAGTGATGATGAGGTTGAGGCTGAAATTGAAAGACTTTTAAAAGTAAGAAAAGCTGAAGACCAAGCAAGACGTGCTGAAAAGAAAAAAACACAAGAAGCTAATCCAGCTCCAAGTAAACCAGCCGCTCAAGCACAAAATGCAACTGCTGAGAAAAAAGTTCCTGCAGCAGGTGGTGGAAGCAGTGGTGCAAATATGGATCAAACCATCAGGGTTGAAGTAAAAAGACTTGATCATTTGATGAACTTAATTGGTGAGCTTGTTCTTGGTAAAAACCGCTTATTAAAAATTTATGATGATGTTGAAGAAAGATATGATGGGGAAAAATTCTTAGAAGAATTAAACCAAGTAGTATCGCAACTTAGCATTGTTACTACAGATATTCAATTAGCAGTTATGAAAACAAGAATGCAACCTATTGCAAAAGTTTTCAACAAATTCCCAAGAGTTGTACGTGATTTGGGTCGTGAACTTGGCAAGCAAATGGAGCTTGAAATTTCAGGGGAAGAAACTGAACTTGATAAGTCTATTGTGGAAGAAATTGGTGATCCTATTATGCATATGATTAGAAACTCGTGTGATCATGGTATAGAAGATCCAGCAACACGTGTGGCTAATGGTAAACCAGAAAAAGGAACCGTTAATCTTAAAGCATACAATGAAGGAAACCACATTGTAGTGGAAATTGCTGATGATGGTAAAGGACTTGATGCGGATGCTTTAAAATCAAAAGCTATAGAGAAAAACTTAATCACAGAGCGCGAAGCTGATCAAATGAGCGATAAAGAAGCGTTTGCATTGATTTTCAAACCAGGTTTTTCAACTGCTGCTAAAATTACTAATGTTTCAGGTCGTGGCGTTGGAATGGACGTTGTTAAAACTAATATTGAAAAACTAAATGGTGTGATTGAGATTGACAGTGAACTTGGTAAAGGCACTGTGATGAAGCTTAAAATCCCACTTACTTTAGCAATTATTCAATCATTGCTTGTAGGTACACAAGAAGAGTTTTATGCTATTCCTCTTGCAAGTGTTCTTGAGACAGTTAGGGTGCCAATTGATGATATTTATACCATTGAAGGTAAAAACGTACTTCGCTTAAGAGATGAGGTTTTATCTTTAGTAAGACTTTCAGATGTATTTGGTGTAAAACAAGTGCTTGAAAATACTGATCAAACTTATGTAGTTGTTATAGGTGTAGCAGAAAGTAAGCTTGGTATTATAGTAGATACTTTAGTAGGTCAAGAAGAAATCGTTATTAAGTCTATGGGTGAATATTTACAAAACATCCAAGGTATAGCAGGAGCGACGATTCGTGGTGATGGTAGAGTTACTTTGATTATTGATGTTGCTGCTATGATGGATATAGCTAAAGAGATCAAAGTAGATATTAAAGCACAAATTGAAGCGCAAGCTAAAAAAGTTGTGAAAGAAAAACCAAGTGATTATACAGTACTTATAGTGGATGATTCTAAGATGGATAGAAATATCATGCAAAAATCACTAGAACCACTAGGTGTGAGTATTATAGAAGCAACTAACGGTGTTGAGGCATTAAATACAATTAAATCAGGTGAGCATGATATTGATGCAGTGCTGATTGATATTGAAATGCCAAGAATGGATGGTTATACCCTAGCAGGTGAAATTAGAAAATATTCTAAATACAAAAACCTTCCACTTGTTGCGGTAACTTCAAGAACTAGTAAATCAGACCGTCTAAGAGGTGTGGAAGTAGGAATGACTGAGTATATTACTAAGCCTTACTCTCCAGAGTACTTAGAAAATGTAGTTAGAAAAAATTTAAAACTAGGATAAGAAGATGAATGATAAATTAAGCCAGGTTTTGCAAAAACAACAAGCGCAAATTGCAGAACCAGATGTGGATAAAGAAGAGGATATTATTCAGCTTGTTGGTTTTGTAGTAGGAGATGAGGAATATGCTATTCCTATTCTTAATATTCAAGAAATTATTAAACCTATAGAATATACTAGGGTTCCAAGTGTACCTGATTATGTTTTAGGTGTGTTTAATATGAGGGGTAATGTTATGCCTTTGATAGATCTTGCAAAAAGATTTAATCAAGGTAGTTCTAAAATGACACCTCAAACTAGATATATTGTTTTAAAAGGCGTAGCAAATGGAAATCAAACTCCTGCAGGTAATGCGGGTTTTGTGATAGATAGATTAACAGAGGCTATCAAAATTCACAGAAGCAGAATTGATCCGCCACCTGAAACTTTACTAAAAGAAAAAGGTATGATTTTTGGTATAGGTAAAAGAGAGGAAAATATTTTAACTATATTAAAAGCCGAAGCTTTATTAAAGCGTGAATTTTAATGATAAAGCTTTGTGCCTTTGACTTTGACTCTACGCTAATGGATGGAGAAACCATCGACATTTTAGCACAAGAGTATAATGTCGGTGATGCTGTTAAAAGTATCACCGATAAAGCAATGAATGGTGAGCTTGATTTTTTTGAAAGCTTAAGTGCTAGAGTAGCCTTGCTTGAGGGAATGCCAGTTGATCAAGTAAGAAAGTGCTGTGAAAATTTACCTTTGATGAATGGCGCTAAAGAATTATGCGAGTATTTAAAAAATAAAAATATAAAAATTATTGTTTTTAGTGGTGGATTTCATGAGGGAATTGACTTAATACAAAATAAACTTCATTTTGATTTTGGTTTTGCTAACTTTTTGCATAGTAAAAATGGTGTTTTAACGGGAAAAGTTGGTGGAGAAATTATGTTTAACAACTCAAAAGGTATTATACTACAAAGACTTAAGAAATTTTTAAATTTAAAAACAGAAGAAATTATGTGTGTGGGCGATGGAGCTAATGATATTTCTATGTTTAAAGAATGTGGATTAAAAATAGCTTTTTGTGCCAAAGAAATTTTAAGATCTCATGCAGATATTTGTATAGATAAAAAAGATTTAAAAGAAATAATAAAGGTAATACAATGAAAAAATTTTCACTATGGTGTGATTTTATAGAAAATGAATTTTTAGATCATGAATTTTTGGATTTAATATACTCAAGAACAATCAATGGTGCTACTTCAAATCCTGCTATTTTTAAAAATGCGATTTTAAACTCAGCTATTTATAAAGAAAAAATCAAAAAATCAAATCTCAAAGATAAAAAAGCCTTATATGAGTATCTTGCGGTAGAAGATATTGCTAAGGCTGCAGATAAATTAGCTATTAATTATTATGAAAATAATGATGGTTTTATTAGTATTGAAATTGACCCGAGATTAAAAGATAATACTAGCTTATCTTTGGCTGAGGCAAAAAGATTATACACGCAAATTGCAAAAGAAAATGTGATGATGAAAATTCCTGCCACAGAAGCTTCTTATGAAGTAATGCAAGAATTAATGAAAAATGGTATTAGTGTAAATGCTACTTTGATTTTTGATTTTGAGCAAACTAAAAAATGCTTTGAAGCTTTAAATTTAGGTTTAAAAGAATTTAGAAAAAATAATACCGCAGCCAAAAAAGAGCCTCAAGCGGTTATTAGTATTTTTGTAAGCCGTTTTGATAGATTATTAAATAATCAAGTTTTAGATAAAAATTATATAGGAATTCTTACTGCAACAAAGGCTTATAATTATATCATTAAACAAAATGAAGCAAATATTAGAGCCTTGTTTGCAAGCACGGGTGTTAAGGGTGATGATTTAGAAAAAGATTATTATATTAAAGAATTACTCTATGATAAAGCTATTAATACTGCACCACTAGATGCTATTAAGGCTTTTAAAGGTAAGCAAATCGTATTTAAAGAGCCTTTGAAAGATGAGTGTATAGAGAAAAAACTGAATGCAAATATTTCAAAAGATGCTTTAAGTAAAGCTTGTAAAGATTTGCTTGATGATGGTTTGGAGCAATTTTGCATAGCTTATGAAGATATTTTAAAATCTTTATAAACTTATTTAGCTATAATTAGCGTTTATTTTTTTAGAAAGGAAACAGATGTTAGAAGGTATCGTTAGAGAGAGTATCGGTAGAAAAGCTGCTAAAGCTTTAAAAAGAGATGGTTATCTAATCGCAAACATCTACGGAAAAGGATTAGAAAACATCAATGCTGCTTTTAAAGTAAATGAATTTATTAAAGAAGTACGCAAAAAAACTACTTTAGCTTTTGATGTAAAAGTAGCAGACAAAGTATTAAATGTTGTGGTAGTTGATTATCAAAAAGATCCTGTAACTGCAGAATTAAAACACGTAGATTTAAAAGTAGCGCAAAAAGGTGTTATTTCTAAATATATGGTTCCTGTAAAGATCGTAGGAACAGCTATGGGTCTTAAAAATAAAGGTGTTTTAATCCAATCAAAAAGAAGATTGAAAGTAAAATGTGCAGCTGAAAACTTACCAAATTATTTTGAATTAGATGTAACTAAACTTGATGTTGGTGATGCACTTTTAATCCGCGATGTGGTTGTACCTGAGGGTGTAACTATGGTTGATGCTGATAGAGTAGCTGTAGTTGGCGTAGAAAAAGCAAGATAAAATGACCTTAGTCGTAGGACTTGGTAATATAGGAGAACAATACGCCCAAACCCGTCATAATGTAGGGTTTATGCTAATTGACTTAATTTTGAAAGATTTGCAAACAACAAAGCTTTCAAATGCTAAATTTAAAGGAGAGCTTTTTAAAAGCTCTTCTACTCTTTTTTTAAAACCTTCCACTTATATGAATTTATCCGGAGAAAGCGTAAAAGCTGTTAGTGAATACTATAAATGTGATAGAATTATTGTAATCCATGATGATATAGATTTAAATTTAGGTGCATTGAAATTTAAAATAGGTGGATCAAGTGGTGGACATAATGGACTTAAAAGTATAGATAATCTTTGTGGTAATGCTTATGAGAGAGTACGTATAGGAGTAGGAAAAGGACAAGATGTAATTTCTCATGTTTTGGGGAAATTTAAACAAGAAGAGCAAGAAAGCTTAACTAAGGTTTTAGAACATAGTAAAAAAGCCTTATTTGAGCTTTTAAATTCTGATATAGAAAAAATCGCTTCAAAATATTCTTTAAAAAGTTAAACGATGAGTATATTTTTTCGCTATATTTCATCTTTGTATTTAAAATCATTTTTTATTTTATTTTTTTCTTTGACTTTTTTCTTTGTAGCGATTGATTTTTTGCTCAATTTCAATAGACTACCAAAAAGTGCAAATTTAGAGCTTTTATATATATTTTTCTTAACATGCTCAGCAGCTTCTTATATACTACCTTTAGCTATAGTCCTTGCTTTGGTTTTATGTATTTTTAATATGATACGCTCGAATGAATTTGTTAGCTTATATGCTTTGGGTTTAAGTAAAAATCAAGTGATTTTTTATCCTTTTTTATGGGCTATGTTTTTTTGTTGTGTTTATGTAGGACTTAATTTTAGCTCCTTTGCTTATGCAGATGAATATAAAAGTAATATTCTTAAGCGTGGCGTTGTAGATAGAGAGGGTGGGGAAGTTTTGATTAAATATAATGATAAATTCATTTATATACAAAAAACAAGTTCTCAAACCCTATATAATGTAAAAATCTTTGATGTAAAAAATTTAGACATTCAAAGCATAATCCATGCAAAAACTGCTAAATTTAATGGAGATTCTTGGGATTTAAATGATGCTAAAGCTACTAATGTACCGCAAAATTTGATTGTTTCAAAAGAGGGTTTAAGTATAGAAGAATTTAAAAATATTAAAGGTTTAGAAGATTTTTCTCCAAAAATTTTAGAAAGAATTTCTTTAGTAGAGAGTAATCCTTCTTATTCTATTTTAGACGCACTAGAAAGTATGGTGATTTTTGCAAAACAAAATATTTCTACTAATACACTTAGAACAAGTTTATATTCTTTAATTCTTACACCATTTTTTGCACCATTTTTGATGCTTATTGTGTATTATTATTTTCCTTTAACTGCAAGATTTTTTAATCTTGCACTTTTAGCTTTTGTGTTTTTTGTGTGCATACTTTTAGTTTGGGGTTTATTGTTTTTATTAACAAGATTGAGTGAAAATGAAATTTTACTTCCAGAGCTTGGTATAATGCTGCCAGTATTTATTTTAATGAGTATAGGAAGTTTTTATTATTTTAAACACAAATAACTACAAGTGAGGTTTTTATGGATTATTTAAAACTAGCAAAAGAATATAACACACCATTTTATATTTATGATTTTGATAAAATCAAAGAACGTTTTACAATGTTAAAAGATGCATTTAAAGCAAGAAAATCACAAATTTTTTATGCAGTTAAAGCAAATTCTAATTTAAGTGTTTTAAAACTTTTAGCTTCTTTAGATAGTGGGTTTGATTGTGTTAGCGCAGGCGAGATTTATAGAGCTTTAAAAGCAGGAGCTAAAAATTATAAAATTATTTTTAGTGGGGTAGGTAAAAGTGCTGATGAGTTAAAATATGCTTTAGAACAAAACATACTTTATGTAAATTTAGAAAGCTATGAAGAAATGCTTCTTTTGGAACAAATTGCTAAAGAAAATCAAAAGACAGCCCGTATAAGCATAAGAGTAAATCCAAATGTAGATGCTAAAACACATCCTTACATTTCTACAGGTTTGCATGAAAATAAATTTGGCGTAGATATAGAAAGTGCTAAAAAAATGTATCTTTATGCTAAAAACTCACAATTTTTAGAGCCAGTTGGAGTGCATTTTCACATAGGCTCGCAAATTCTTGATATAAGCAGTATTCATGAAGCTTCTGCGATTGTTGCAAAATTAGTAAAAGAACTTTTGGCTTTAAAAATTAATATTAAATTCTTTGATATAGGTGGGGGTTTAGGAGTTTGTTATAAAGATGAACAAGAACCAAATTTATATGATTATGCTCAAGGAATTTTAGCAAGTTTACAAGGTCTTGATGTGTGTATAGGTATGGAACCTGGTAGATTTCTAGTGGCAAATGCAGGTGAATTTGTTACTAAAGTATTATATGAAAAATTTAATGATAAAAAGCGTTTTGTGATTGTTGATGGGGCGATGAATGATTTATTGCGTCCAAGTTTATATAGTGCTTATCATGAAATTAAGCTTTTGAGCGAAAATAAAGAAGAAAGCCTTTGTGATATTGTTGGTGGGATTTGTGAGAGTGGAGATTTTTTAGCTAAAGATAGAAAATTAGCTAAAACAAAAGCAGGAGATTTGATCATAGTTAAAAGTGCAGGTGCATATGGTTTTAGTATGAGTAGTAATTATAATACTCGCAATAGAGTATGCGAGCTAGCTTGTGAAAATGGCACGGTAAGAATGATTAGAAAAAGAGAAAGTTATGAGGATCAAATTGCTTTAGAGCTTGATTTTTTAAAGGATTGAAATGTTATTTTTAGATGTACAAGGGACTTTGATTTCAGATCATGATAAAAGTCCTATAGATGGTGCTTTAGAACTCATTAAATCTTTAAATAAAGAAAAAATTCCTTATGTGATTATTACCAATAATACCAAAAAATTAGATTTTTTAAATTATTTGCAAAATTTGGGTTTTGAAATTAATGAAAAAGTTTATATTGATCCTTTTTGTGTTTTAAAAGATCATTTAAAGCCTTGTAAAATAGCAGCTTTTGGAGCAAAAGAATTTTTAGATTCACTTCAAGAGTTAGGCTATGAGCTTGATTATAAAAACCCAAAAGCATTTTTACTAGCAAGTTATGATGATTTTAAATTTCAAGATTTTGCTAGTATGATAGAGTATCTTAAAAATGGTGTGCAAGCTATAGCAATGCATGAAAGTAGTATTTATAAGAAAAACTCAAGGCTTTATCCAGGTGTTGGAAGTATTATGTCTATGCTTAAAAATGCATGCGAGTTTGATTATAAAGTGATAGGAAAACCTAGTAAGGCTTTTTATGAAAGTGCTTTAAATTTATTAAAACAACAAGATCGTAATGTAAGTTTTGAAAAGACTTTAATCATTAGTGATGATTTTAAAGGCGATTTGCTTGGTGCTTATGAGCTTGGCATGCAAACAGCCTTAGTTTTAAGCGGTAAAATTTCTAACACTCAAGGTCTTGATACAACTAAACTTAATTTTGTATATGATAGTATTAAGGATTACTACATATCGAGGTTTAAATGAAAGAGATAGAAAAATTACGCAATAAAATCGATACTATCGATGATAAAATTTTGGCTTTACTTAATGAAAGAATGCTTCATGTTAAAGATATAGGAGTTATTAAGCAAAATTTAGGTGGGAGTATTTATAGACCTGAGCGTGAAAGAGCTATTATAAATAGACTTAAAAATTATAATCATGGTTTATTAGATCAAAATGCAATCGAAGCAATTTATCAAGAAATTTTTGCTGTATCAAGAAATTTAGAAATGCCTCAAAGCATAGCTTATTTAGGACCTGAGGGAAGCTATACGCATCAAGTAGCAAGAACGCGTTTTGGTGCTATGAGTCGTTATACTCCACTTGCAAATATAGAAGATGTTTTTAAAGAATTAGCTCACAAAGAAGCAAAATATGGAGTAGTGCCTATAGAAAATAATACAGCAGGTGCAGTGGGTGTGACGCTTGATTGTCTTGGAAAATATGAAGATGTAAAGATTTTTGCTGAAATTTATATGGACATTCATCATTCTTTTGTAAGTATGAGTGAAAATTTAAAAGATATTAAACGCATATATTCTCATCCACAAGGTTATAATCAATGTAGAAATTTTTTAGAAAGTCATGATTTAAGCGAAGTGGAATTTGTAGCAAGCAAATCCACAGCTCATGCAGCTTATTTAGCTTCGCAAGATGTTACTTCAGCTGCGATTTGCTCTAAAATTGCAGCAAAACTTTATAATGTGCCTATATTATTTGAAACGATTGAGGATAATTTGGCAAATCGCACTAGGTTTTTGATTTTAAGTGATATAAAAATACCTCAAATGCCTCATTGTAAAACTTCTATTTTAGCACTTGCTGCACATAAACCAGGTGGGCTTAGTGATTTATTATATGAGTTTAAAAAAGAGGGGATAAATTTAACAAAACTTGAATCACGCCCTATAAAAACAAGAGAATTTGTACATAGTTTTTATATAGATTTTGAAGGACATATTGATGATGAAAATGTCCAAAGAGTATTAAAAAAAGCTGAGCATATAAAATGGCTTGGATCGTATTTATCAGGAGAAAGTAATGAAATTTAATCCTTTTTTAGAAGCTATTAAAACTTATGAAAGTGGCAAGGATATGGATTTAATTGCTAAAGAATATGGTTTAAAAGAAGTTATTAAACTAGCGAGTAATGAAAATCCTTATGGTACAAGCAAAAAAGCTAAAGAAGCCATTATAAATAATGCACATTTAGCTCATTTATATCCTGATGATACTATGAGTGAATTAAAACAAGCTTTAGCACAAAAATATGATATTTTAAAAGAAAATCTCATCATAGGTAGTGGGAGTGATCAAATCATAGAATATATAGTGCATGCAAAACTTGATCATTCTAAGGCTTATTTGCAATGCGGGGTTAGCTTTGCTATGTATGAAATTTATGCAAAACAACTAGGAGTTAAGGTTTATAAAACCCCAAACTTAACCCATGATTTAAATGAGTTGTATGAGTTATATCAAAAGCATAAAAATGAAATCAAAGTAATCTTTTTATGCTTGCCTAATAATCCTTTAGGTGAGTGTTTAGACGCAAGTGAGGTTTTTGAGTTTTTAGAAAAAATTGATGAGGATTGTTTGGTAGCCATTGATGGAGCTTATAATGAATTTGCTTCATTTAAAGATAGCAAAAAACATATCAATCCTAAGGAATTAATCCATAAATTTCAAAATACAGTATATCTAGGAACCTTTTCTAAGCTTTATGGTTTGGGTGGCATGAGAGTAGGTTATGGTATAGCTTGCAAGGAAATTATCAATGCGTTTTATAAATTAAGAGCACCTTTTAATGTGACTAATTTGAGTTTAAAAGCTGCTGTTGCCGTGTTAGATGATGATGAGTTTGTGCAAAAAACTTTGGAAAATAATTTTTCACAAATGAAACTTTATGAAGATTTTGCTAAAAATTATAAAATTCGATACATTCCAAGCTATACAAATTTTATTACTTATTTTTTTGATGAAAAAAATAGCACAGATTTATCTAAAAAACTGCTTAAAAACGGTATAATAATAAGAAATTTACAAAGTTATGGTTTAAATGCTGTGCGTATAAGTATAGGTACAGAGTATGAAAATTCAAGGTTTTTTGAAGAGTTTTCTAAAAATTTTTAGTTTGTAGGAAATAAATGGATTATAAAACTATACTGCACCAAGTAGGTCAGCTTTATCAAAATTTAAGTTTAAGACAGCGTATTATCATTGCTGCTTCTATTGTTGTTGTAGTTGGATTTTTAGTATTTTTAACCCTTTTTAGAAGCGGCTCTACAGTAGCTAGTGAGGCTGGATATTCAGTATTGTTTGAAAATGCTAATACTAGTGATTCAGCGATGATAGTAACGCAACTTGAAAAAAGCGGGGTTCCTTATATTTTGCGTGATGAGGGAACTATTTTAGTACCTAATGAACAAGTGTATAAACAGCGTTTGGCTATTGCTTCTGCAGGGTTATTGCCAAAAGATAATAAAGTAGGTTTTGAGCTTTTTGATAAACAAGAATTTGGCGCAACAGAAGCTGAGCAAAAGGTAAAATACCAAAGAGCATTAGAAGGTGAACTTGCTAGAACAATTGAAAGTTTAGAGCCTATTCATAGCGCCACAGTGCATATTGCTTTTGCTAAAGATACACTTTTTACTCAACAACAAGTCCCACCAACTGCTTCAGTAGCTTTGACGATAAAAGAAGGCTTAAAGCTTAATAAAAAGCAAATTATGGGGATTAAGAACTTAATTGCTTCTTCAGTGACAAAACTCACCCCTGAAAATGTAAAAATTATGGATCAAAAAGGTATTCCTTTAGATGATGAGGGTGCTTTTGAAAGTGATTTAATCGCTGCTCAAATTAAATATAAAAGAGATCAAGAATATGAATTAGAGCAAAAAATTGTTGCTTCTATTGCTCCATTTGCAGGTGGTTATGATAGGGTAGTAGCAAAGGTTAGTATTGATTATGATTTTTCTAAAGAAGAATCACAAAGTGAAGTATATGATCCAAATACCGTTGTGCGTAGTGAGCAAACCTTGGAAGAGCATAGAGAAGGCTATAAAGATAAAGAAATTCAAGGTGTACCAGGTGCTGTTTCAAACATCGGTCCTGTAGAAGGTTTAGATGATAAAGATGCACGCGAGGTTTACACTAAAAACCAAACCACAACTAATAATGAAATTTCTAAAAAAATCACCAATACCACTAAGCAATTTGCGACTGTTAAAAGAATTTCTGCAGCCGTTGTAGTAGATGGAAAATACAAAGTAATTACTGATGATCAGGGGAATATTACTAATGAATATATTCCTTTGAGCGATAAAGAAATTCAAGCTATTGAAAATCTCACTAAAGGTGCTATAGGTTTTAATCTTGCTAGAGGTGATGCGGTTGAAGTAAATAATTTGGAATTTCATAGAACAGCCAAAGTTGAAAATAAGGTTCAAACTTTCTATTCAAGATTTGTTGAGCCATTTATCCCACCTGTTAAGTATGTCTTTGCTGCGATTTTACTTTTCATCTTTTATAAAAAAGTTATTGTGCCATTTTCACAAAAAATGCTTGCAGATATCAAGCTTGAAGAAGAGATGGAAGGAAAAGACGGGCAAATCATTGACGAGGCTGAAGATGCTATTGAAAAATTCAACGCAGCACGTAAGAAAGTTGAAGAGCAACTTGGCTTTGGGGATAATTTTGATGAAGATGCGCTTCAATATGATGTCTTGCTCGAAAAATTAAGAGCAGTGGCTAATGAAAAAGGTGAAGAAGTGGCATTATTGTTACAAAAACTTGTTGAAAATGAAGCTGAATTTGGTGAGAAGGATATCTGATGATAAAGCTTAGTGAAGAACAAAAAATGGTCTATGATGACCTTTCTATGCCAGAAAAGGTCGCAATTTTTTTAATTCAACTTGGAGAAGATGTAACGACAGTTTTATTTTCTCATATGGATATTAATGTCATCACTGAAATTTCTCGCTATATCGCTTTAGCAAAAAATGTTGACAAACCAGTTGCTACTGCAGTTTTAGAGGAATTTTATACTTTATTACAATCAAACCAATATCTAAAAAGTGGCGGTTTGGAATATGCAAAAGAAATTTTATTTAGAACTTTTGGCCCTGAAATTGCCAATAAAATTTTGGAAAAACTTACCAAAAGTATGGAAAATAATCAAAATTTTGCTTATCTTTCTCAAATCAAACCACAACAGCTTGCTGACTTTATCATTAAAGAGCACCCGCAAACTATAGCTTTGATTTTAGCTCATATGGATACTACTCAAGCTGCTGAAACTTTGGAGTATTTTAGCGATGAGTTAAGGGCTGAGGTTGTAATAAGAATGGCAAATCTTGGGGATATTTCACCTTCAATTATCAAAAGAGTATCTGCGGTGCTTGAAAGTAAACTTGAAAGTCTTACTTCTTATAAAGTTGAAGTGGGTGGTCCAAGAGCGGTTGCTGAAGTGCTTAATCGCTTGGGTCAAAAAGCATCCAAAACAACACTTTCTTATATTGAGCAAAGTGATGAAAAACTTGCTACAACCATTAAAGATTTAATGTTTACTTTTGATGATATTTCTCAACTTAGTACTAATGCGATTAGAGAAGTTTTAAAAGCTGCTGATAAACGCGATTTGATGATAGGTTTAAAGGGTGCAAGCGAGGATTTAAAACAAAAATTTATGGCAAATATGTCAACGCGTGCTGCTGAAGCTTTTGTAGAAGAAATGGGCTTTTTGGGTGCTGTACGTGTAAAAGATGTTGAAGAGGCTCAAAGAAAAGTTGTAGAAGTGGTGCAAAAACTTGCAGAACAAGGTCTTATCCAAGTGGGTGAGGCTGATGAGATGATAGAGTAAGATTATGGCTAAATTAACTAATGTAATTTCACCTGAAAATATTTCTGCTCATGTAGTTGAGGGATATCATTTTAAAGTTATGAGTGAAATGTCTTCTAATGAAGAGCAAAAACAAGAAGAAACTCAAACTATAAATCAAACTCCTCTGGCTCAAAATACTACTCAGCAAGCAGTGGAAAATCAAACAGTAGAAACTACCCCACAAGCTCCACAACCACAAATCCAACCTGATTTTGTAGAAGATTTGCTTAAAAAAACTGATGAAATGTCAGGAAATATTATTAAATTACAAATGCAAATAGAAAGCCAAGAGGCTGAATTTAACAATCGCTTAAATACAGAATTAGAACATGCAAAAGAAAAATTTACCAAAGAAGGTTATGAGCAAGCTCAAAAAAATTTTGAAAGTGAATTAGAAGCTTTAAAAGAAAAATACTTAAAAAGTGTAGAAAAACTTGAAAATACAGTGCAAAATTTAAATGAGTTTTTATCTAAAAATGAAAAAGAATTAGCCGATACAGCTGTAATCATCGCAAAAGAAGTGATTGCAAAAGAACTTGAGGAAAATTCCTCACTTATAGCATTAAATTTAGCAAAAGAGCTTATGAATGAGCTTAAAAATGCTACTAAAATAGAATTAAAACTTAGCCCTGATGATTTTGAATATGTAAAATCACATTTAGAACAAGAGCAAAGTAATATCAAATTTAGCCTTGATGATGCGATTAATAAAGGGAGTATTTTAATATTAAGTGATGCAGGCAATATAGAATCAAACCTTAATAATCGTTTGCAAAAAATCAAAAATATGGTTAATGAATGATAGACTTAAATAACTTAAATATTAAAAATATGCAAATTAAAGAGTTAGAAAATTTAGTTAACAATTTGCGTGAAGTTATTATAGACACAGTGAGTAAAAATGGTGGACATTTAAGTTCAAATTTAGGCGTAGTTGAGCTTAGTATAGCTATGCATTATGTTTTTGATGTAAAAAAAGATCCTTTTATTTTTGATGTTTCACACCAATCTTATCCACACAAGCTTTTAAGTGGTAAAATAAATAATTTTCATACTCTAAGACAGTTTAATGGTTTAAGTGGTTATACAAAGCCTGATGAGGGAGATTATTTTGTAGCAGGACATTCAAGCACTTCTATATCTTTAGCAGTTGGAGCTTGCAAGGCTATAAGATTAAAAAATGAAGATCGTTTGCCTGTTGTATTAATAGGCGATGGAGCGCTAAGTGCAGGTATGGCTTATGAAGCTTTAAATGAACTTGGTGATAGAGAATACCCTTGCGTGATCATTTTAAATGATAATGAAATGAGTATTTCAAGGCCAATTGGAGCTATTTCAAAATACCTTTCTCAGGCAATGGCAACGCAGTTTTATCAAAAATTTAAAAAACGCATAGAAAATCTTTTAGAGTACTTTCCTCAAGGCGCTTCTTATATGGCAAAGCGTTTTGAAGAGGGCTTAAGACTTATCACACCTGGACTTTTATTTGAAGAATTAGGGCTTGAGTATATTGGTCCCATTGATGGACATAATTTAAATGAGGTTATTAATGCGCTCAATCAAGCAAAAGCTATGAAAAAACCTTGCGTTGTGCATGCGCAAACTATCAAAGGCAAGGGTTATACATTAGCCGAGGGAAAAAATGCTAAATGGCATGGAGTAGGTGCTTTTGATAGAAGTAGCGGGGAGAGTTTAAAGGCAAATATAAGTAAAAAAAGCGCCACAGAAATTTTTTCAAATACCCTACTGAATTTAGCTCAAAAATATGAAAATATAGTGGGTGTAACTGCTGCTATGCCAAGTGGTACTGGACTTGATAAATTAATAGAGAAATATCCTGAACGTTTTTGGGATGTCGCAATTGCAGAACAACATGCAGTTACTTCTATGGCGGCTATGGCAAAAGAAGGTTTTAAACCTTTTATAGCAATTTATAGTACTTTTATGCAAAGAGCTTATGATCAAGTAATTCATGATTGTGCTATTATGAATTTAAATGTAGTTATAGCTATGGATAGAGCAGGAATTGTAGGAGAAGATGGAGAAACTCATCAGGGTGTTTTTGATATTAGCTTTTTAAGTGCTATACCAAATATTACTCTAGCAGCTCCAAGAGATGAGGCTATGATGGAAAATATTATGGAATATGCATATTTTCATCAAGGCGTTTTTGCTTTTCGCTATCCTAGGGGTAATTTTTTATTAAATGATGATTTTAATCCATGTGAGATAAAACTTGCTAAAGCTCAAATTTTATCTAAAGTACAAAGCGATAAAGTATTTTTAGGTTTTGGTCAAGGTGTGGCTAAGGCAAAATTAGCTTTAGATAAACTTGGATTAGATTATGCGAGCTTAATAGATTTGATTTTTGCAAAGCCTTTAGATGAAGAGCTTTTAAAAGAGTTGGCAAAAGATACAAAAACTTGGTTTGTTTTTTCAGATAGTGCTAAAATAGGTGGAGTGGGAAGTTTGATTACAAATTTTTTACAAAAAGAAAATCTTTATCATATAAAACTAGTAAGTTTTGAATTTGAAGATCAATTTATAACCCATGGCAAAACAAGTGAAGTGGAAAAATTTTTAGAGCTTGATATTGATTCATTGTGTCAAAAAATTAAAATTTATTAAAAGATAAAAAATATCTTTTAATATAATCATTTTTTTATAAAAAAAGAGTTATACTATAAATAAAAATATTTGGAGAATAGACTATGGAACTTATTCAAATGCTTAAAAACTGTGATTTAAAAGCTACTCCACAAAGACTTTGTATTTTAAAAATTTTAAAACGCCACGAGCATCCTAATATAGAATCTTTGTATGAAAGTATTAAAGAAGAATATCCTTCTATCTCATTAGCTACGGTATATAAAAATTTAAATACCTTAAAAGAACAAGGTTTGGTAGTAGAAATTAATACTCCAAATCAAAAAACTTGTTATGACATTTATGAATATCCACATATTCATGTAATTTGTAGTAAATGCAATCACATAGAAGATGTGCGCTATGAAGATAGTGGGATTAATAAATACCAAGAAGATCTTGAGAAAAAGATTGGTAATATTATTGACTATCTTGGCGTGTTTGCTTATGTGAATGGTTGTAAATTTTGCAAGTAAAATGATTTGTGAAGTACAAAGACGCTTTTTAATTGAAAACGATGATTTTATCAAAATTTTAAAAGAAGAAAAACTTGCTTATTCTAAGGATAAAATACGTGTATTTTTTACACGTATAAATCCTTTTTGTGATATCAAATATAAAAAAATCAATCAAGATTATTATCAATTTACATTTTATAAATTACATGATATTTTAGATAAAAAAACTCATAAAATATCTAAAAAAGAATTTAAACATCAAAAAAGTAAAAATGCTATAACCAGTATAATAAAAAAAACAAGAATTAGTTTTGAGATTGATAATACCCAATTTTTCCTTTATAAATTTAAAAATAATTTAAAAAATTTAGTCATTTTAAAAGTGATTTTTTCCACCGTTGAAGAAGCAAAGCGGTTTGATTTACCTCATTTTTTTAAAAATTATAAAGAAATTACAGATGATGAGAATTTTTATAGTAAAAATTTAGCATTATATGGGGATCTTTCTAAAATTTTTGATAGTGTTAGATGTATTAAAATTTTAGATAAACAAAAAGATATTAACTTGCATTTTCCAAATCAAATTCAAAGTTTTTCAGCTGGTAAAATTTTACTTTTCGTTCTTTTAAAAAACTTAAAAAATGACAGATTAAATTTTTTAAAAAAATCAAGTGAAAAAAACTTGGAACAATGTTTTATAAGCCTTAAGCAAATTTGTTTTTGTCTTGATGTTTTTGATACTCTTTTTGAAAAAAATATTCAAAATAAGCTAAAACAACAATTTTCATTTTTGATAAATCAAATTAATATGAAAAAATACCATGAGTTTGAATTAGAAAAATATATTTTTATTTTAAGTGATGAAAAAATCAATGATATTTTTCTTGATATGGATTTTATTTTAAAAAATGATTATGAATTTTATCAAGGAAAAAATCAAATTTTAAAGTCTTTAATAGCTTTTAAACTAAGAAAAGAATTAGTTTTTTTAAAGAAAAAAATTGTAAAATCTCAAACAAATCTTGAAGAAGAATTAGAAAAAATAAAATTTTTATTATGCTATTTTGCAACTATGTTTGAAGAAAAAAGCATTAAAAAGTTGAAAAATTATTTTAAATATAGGCATTTAGACCAAAATTCTTATGATGAAAATATAATAAAACAAATTGAAAAAAGCATCAAAAAATTAAAAATATATAGTTAGGAAAAACATGCAAAAACAAGAAAAAATAGTTAAAATGTTTGATGATATAGCACCAACTTATGATAAGGCTAATAGAATTTTAAGTTTTGGAAGTGATGTGAGTTGGAGAAAAAAAGCTTGTTTGGATGTTTTTAAATTTTCTAATAATGAACTTGATATTATCGATGTAGCTTGTGGTACGGGCGATATGATTATAGAATGGCAAAATCAAGCCTTAAGAGCAAATAAAAATATCATTAGTATAAAAGGGGTTGATCCAAGTGCGGGCATGCTTGAAGTGGCTAGGAAAAAAATTCCTGATGCGACTTTTGTACAAGCAAAAGCACAAGAACTTCCACTCGAAAATGAAAGTGCAGACATCATAAGTATAAGTTATGGCATACGCAATGTGGTAGATAGGAAAGAAGCTATAAAAGAATTTGCAAGAGTGTTAAAAAAGGATGGGATTTTACTTGTGCTTGAATTTACCAAAAGAGAGCAGGGTGGTTTTATAGCTGCTTGTAGAGATTTTTACTTAAAAAATATTTTGCCAAAAGTGGGTGGATTTATTAGTAAAAATTATAGTGCTTATGAGTATTTACCAAATTCTATAGAAGATTTTTTAAGTAAAGAAGAATTTATTAAAGAATTGAGTGTGCACTTTGAAATGCTAGAGTATAAAAGCTTTAGTTTTGGTGTTTGCTCTATGTTTATTGCAAGAAAAAAATGAAAGTTTCAGAACTTAATCTAAAAGCTAAAAGCTTATTAGAATTTCATCTTGATGATATAGAGCTTAGTGGAGAAATTTCTAAAATTACCATTCATAGTTCAGGACATTGGTATTTTGATTTAAAAGATGAAAAATCAAGCATAGCTTGCGTGATGTTTAAAGGCTTTAATCAATTTGTCCAGGCTAAACCTAAGGTTGGTGATATGCTTGATCTAAGAGGTTATGTGAGTTTGTATGAAGCAAGTGGTAGGTATCAATTTATCGCTAAAAGTATGCAAAAAACAAGCCTTGGGGATTTAGAAGCTAAATTTTTAGCCCTAAAAGAAAAGCTTGAAAAAGAAGGTTTGTTTGATACAAATGCTAAAAAAAGCATTGTTAAATTTCCTAAAAAAATAGGTATAATCACTTCTTTTACTTCAGCTGCTTTGCAAGATATGCTAAAGTTAATTTCACAAAAGAAATACAATCTTTGTAAAATAACTATTTTTAATGCACTCACTCAAGGACAAAGCGCTCCAAATTCTTTGATAAATGCTTTAAAAAAAGCTGATGAGTTTAATTTAGATGCGATTATTTTAGCAAGAGGTGGCGGAAGTAGAGAAGATTTGTTTTGTTTTAATGATGAAGAACTTGCAAGATGTATTTTTTCTTTAAAAACGCCTGTTGTTTCTGCTATTGGACATGAGATTGATTATGTTATTAGTGATTTTGTAGCAGATTTAAGAGCACCAACTCCAAGTGCGGCTATTGATATGATTTTTCCAAATAAACTCAGCTTAGAACAAGGACTTGATGAGCTTGCTATGCGTTTTAAAAACCAAATGTTAAATCATCTTAAGTTTTATCAAAATAAAATCGATCATTTGCAAAATTTAGCCAAAGCGAAATCTTTAGAAAATGCTTTTTTTCTTAGAAAACAAAAGCTTGATTTTTTACAAAGTCAACTAAAGAGCGTTTTAAATTTAAAATTATTAAATTATGAAAACAAACTTAATAATTTTGAAGAGCTTTTAACTCAGCATAAAAATTTCTTTGATAAAAGTAAAAATTTGATAAATTTACAAAAAGATGGCAAAAATATCTCTCTTGAAAAACTAAAAAAAGGAGATATTATAAAACTTTGCTCAATAAATGAGAGTAAAGAAGCCCAAATACTATAAAAAGGAGACAAAATGAGAGTAATGAATTTTAGTGCAGGTCCTTCAAATCTGCCTGATGAGGTTTTAAAAGAAGCACAGGAGCATTTGTTTGATTATCATGGTAAAGGCTTTTCTATTATGGAAGTTTCTCATCGTGGAAAGGTTTTTGAAGAAGTGCATTTTGAAGCTATTAAAATGGCAAAAGAACTTTATGATGTAAATGATGATTATGAAGTGCTTTTAATGCAAGGTGGAGCTAGTTTGCAATTTGCTATGATACCTATGAATTTATATATGGGTGGAGTTTGTGAATTTGCTAATACGGGAGTTTGGACTAAAAAGGCTATTAAAGAGGCTGAAATTTTAGGAGTAAATACAAAAATAGTAGCAAGTAGCCAAGAAAGTGAGTTTGATCATATCCCACAATTTGAATTTAGTGATAATGCAGATTATGCTTATATATGCTCTAACAATACCATTTATGGAACCCAATATAAAAACTATCCAAAGACTAAAAGTCCTTTGATAATTGATGCTTCTAGTGATTTTTTCTCTAAAAAGATAGATTTTTCTAATGTTGCTATGCTTTTTGGTGGAGTGCAAAAAAATGCAGGAATTTCAGGACTTGCTTGTGCATTTATCCGCAAAGATATGGTAGAGCGTAGTAAAAACAAAAATATACCTAGTATGCTAAAATACAGTGTTTATGCTGAAAATAGTTCTTTATTTAATACACCTGCAACCTTTGCTATATATATGTTTAATCTTGAAATGAAATGGCTTTTAAATCAAGGTGGCTTAGATAAAATCAATGAGCAAAACATACAAAAGGCTAAAATTTTATACGATGTGATTGATGAGAGTAATGGTTTTTATAAAGGTCATGCCAAAAAAGAAGATAGATCGCTAATGAATGTTAGTTTTAACATAGCTTGTGATAAAAACTTAGAACCAGTTTTTGTAAAAGAAGCTGAAGAAAATGGTATGATAGGTCTTAAGGGGCATAAAATTTTAGGTGGAATTCGCGCTAGTATTTATAATTCTATCAGTATTGAAAAGGTGCAAAAATTAAGTGAATTTATGAAAGATTTTGCTAAAAAATATGCTTGATTAGGTAAAAAGAGGATTTTTATGAATAATGACAAAATAAATATCATTGGTGCTAAAGAGAATAACCTTAAAAATATCAACCTAGAAATTCCTAAAAATAAACTCATAGTTTTTACAGGACTTAGTGGAAGTGGTAAATCCACTTTAGCTTTTGGTACGCTTTATGCAGAAGGACAACGTCGCTATATTGAAAGTTTAAGTGCTTATGCAAGGCAGTTTTTAGATAAAGTGGGTAAACCAAATGTTGATAAAATAGAAGGTTTAACTCCTGCTATTGCTATTGATCAAAAAACAACTTCTAAAAATCCTCGATCAACTGTTGGGACTATTACTGAAATTTATGATTATTTAAGACTTTTATATGCAAGGATTGGCTCACAACATTGTCATCAATGTGGCCAAAAAATCTCATCTATGAGTGCAGCAGATATCGTAGGTGAAATCTTAAAGCTTCCAAAAGGAGCTAAAATCATCATTTATGCGCCGTTGATTAAAGAAAAAAAAGGAACTTTTGCAGATCTTTTGGAAAATTTAGTCGCAAAAGGCTATGTTAGAGCGCAAATTGATGGGGTTTTAACGCGTCTTGATGAGGATATTGAGCTTGCTAAAACCAAAAAACATACAATAAAACTTGTAATAGATAGACTCCAAGTGCAAGATGATATGCTAGCAAGACTTGCAAGTGATATAGAAAAAGGGCTTAGCGAGAGCTTTGGTGAAGTGGAAATTGAAGTTTTAAATAATGAAGAATTAAACATAGCAAAACATTTTCATTATAGTGAGCATAATGCTTGTTTTGATTGTAAAATTTCTTTTCCTTTGCTTGAGCCTTTGAGTTTTTCTTTTAATTCTCCAAAAGGTGCTTGTCCAAGTTGTGATGGTCTTGGTATAAGATATACGCTAGATATGAAAAAACTTATCAATGAAGAATTAAGCTTAGAAGCAGGAGCTATAAAGCTTTTATATGGGTTTAATAAAAGTTATTATTATAAGTTTTTAATGGCCTTTTGTGAGCAAAATGATATCAGGGTAAAAATTCCATATAATGAGCTAAGCGAAGAAGAAAAGCGTCTAGTGCTTTATGGTAATGTTAAGGAAATTAACTTTTTATGGAAAAGACATCGCTTAAGTCGTAAATTTGAAGGTGCGGTTAAATATGCCTATGAAATGCTAAAAGATGAAAAAGATTTAAGCGAGTATATGAGCGAAAAAACTTGCAAAGATTGCAATGGTCATCGTTTAAGAGCTGAGAGTTTAGCTGTAAAAGTAGCTGAGAAAAATTTGGGTGAAATTTTAGATATGAGCATAGAAAATACCACTGCATTTTTTTCAAAAGAAGTTAATTTTACGTATTTAAGTGAACAAGAAAGATTGATAGCTAAGCCTATTTTTAAAGAAATTAATGAAAGATTGTTTTTTCTTTATGATGTAGGACTTGGGTATTTATCTTTAGGGCGTGATGCAAGAACCATTAGCGGGGGTGAGGCTCAAAGAATTCGTATAGCATCTCAAATTGGTAGTGGTTTAAGTGGAGTGATGTATGTTTTAGACGAGCCTAGTATTGGTTTACATGAGCGAGATACGGCAAAACTCATTAAAACTTTAAGAAATCTTCAGCAAAAGGGTAATACTTTAATCGTGGTTGAGCATGATAAAATGACTATAGAAGAGGCAGATTTTATCGTAGATATTGGTCCAAATGCTGGTAAATTTGGTGGTGAGGTTGTATTTAGCGGGACTTATAAAGAATTGTTAAAAAGCAAAAGCCAAACCGCCCTTTATATGAGTGGCAAAAAGCAAATTGCTCATCAAAAAAATAGAGAACAAAAAGATTTTATTAGTTTAAAAGATGTGAGTATTAATAATATTCAAAATTTAAGTGTAGATTTTCCATTACGCAATCTTGTGGCAATTACAGGCGTTTCAGGAAGTGGTAAAAGCTCATTGATTTTACAAACTTTGCTTCCATTTGCAAAAGAAGAGCTTAACCGCGCTAAAAAAGTTAAAAAACTAAGTGGGGCTAAAATAGAAGGTTTAGAAAAACTTGATAAGGTGATTTATCTTGATCAAAGTCCTATAGGAAGAACCCCACGTTCAAATCCTGCTACTTATACAGGTGCTATGGATGAAATTCGTAATCTTTTTGCAGCCACCAAAGAAGCTAAAATGCGAGGATATAAAGCAGGGCGTTTTTCTTTTAATGTTAAAGGTGGAAGATGTGAAAAGTGTAGCGGCGATGGTGAGATTAAAATCGAAATGCATTTTTTGCCTGATGTGATGGTAACTTGTGATGTTTGTAATGGTAAAAGATATAATGATGCAACTTTAGAGATTAAATATAAAGGTAAAAGCATAGCTGATGTTTTAAATATGAGTATTATCGAAGCAAGTGAGTTTTTTACTTCTGTGCCAAAGATAAAACAAAAGCTTGATACTTTGGTAAAAGTTGGGCTTGATTATCTTACCTTAGGACAAAATGCAACTACTTTAAGTGGTGGGGAGGCTCAGCGTATTAAGCTAGCCAAAGAATTAAGCAGAAGCGATACAGGAAAAACTCTTTATATTTTAGATGAGCCTACAACAGGACTTCATTTTGAAGATGTTAATAAACTTATTTTAGTTTTGCAACATTTAGTTGATCTTGGAAATAGTGTGTTTGTGATAGAGCATAATTTAGATGTGATTAAAAATGCTGATTATATCATCGATATGGGACCTGAAGGTGGAGTTAAAGGTGGTAAGGTTATAGCTAAAGGTAGCGTTGAAGAACTTGTTAAAAATCATGAAAAAAGTGGTTCTTATACGGGGTATTATCTAAATTTAGAGCTAAAAAGCACAAAAAAATAAATTGGTTGAAGTTATCCTTCAACCATAAATTTCACCTTTTTTATACTCATAAATACTTTGCATATCTTTATCGCCTCTTCCTGAAAGATTTACAACTATCACGCTTTTTTTCTTTAAAGTTGGACAAAGTTTTTCTAGATAAGCTAATGCATGTGAGCTTTCAATAGCAGGTATAATACCTTCTTCTTTGCATAATAATTTTAAAGCATTAATGCACTCATCATCACTAATAGCATGATAACTTGCTCTTTTACTTTCTTGTAAATATGCGTGCAAAGGACCTATGCCAGGGTAATCAAGCCCAGCAGAGATGCTAAAAGTATGAGCAATATTGCCTTTATCATCTTGTAAAACCTTAGTTTTCATACCATGGATAATACCCTCTTTACCTTTAGTAAGTGTAGCTGCATGATAAGGTGTATCTTTTCCTAAACCTGCTGCTTCAACACCTATGAGCTTAACTTTTTCATCTTTTAAAAATGCATGAAAAATTCCAGCAGCATTGCTACCACCTCCAGCTGCTGCTATGATGTAATCTACTTTTTTATTTAATTTTCTAAGTTGCATTTTACATTCTTTACCTATAATACTTTGAAAATGCGTAACAATTTGTGGATAAGGATAAGGTCCCACTGCACTTCCTACTACATAAAATACTTCTTTGGTATTTTTAACCCAAAACTTTAAAGCCTCATCTACCGCATCACTTAAAGTTTTACTTCCACTTTCTACTGCGTGAACTTTTGCTCCTAAAAGCTCCATTTTATAGACATTTAAGGCTTGTCTTTTTACATCAATAGCCCCCATAAATATCTCACACTCAAGTCCTAAAAGTGCTGCTGCGGTAGCGGTTGCAAGCCCGTGTTGTCCTGCTCCAGTTTCTGCAATAATTTTTTTCTTATTCATTTTCTTTGCCATTAAGGCTTGAGCTATGGCATTGTTGATCTTATGAGCTCCTGTGTGAGTTAAGTCTTCTCTTTTTAAATAAATTTCATGATTATAAAGCTTGCTTAAATTTTTAGCATGGTATAAAGGCGTAGGTCTTCCTACATAATTAACTAAGAGTTCTTTTAATTCTGTGTTAAAATCTTTATCTTTTTTGAGTTTTAAAAAAGCTTTTTCTACTTCATCTAATGCTATTTTTACTTCATTTGGCACAAATTGTCCACCAAATTTTCCATAATATTTTTTCATAGTATTTCCTTAAAATGATTAATAATTTAAAATCAAAAATGATTAACTAAAACTAAAAATGTAAAATAAAAAATGATTAAAAATGTAGCAGTAGGCTTAACGCCAAGAAAAAGAAGCTTTGTTAAATGAGTATTCTAAATTTAGTTTAGAAATTTTTTTCCTTTCCATAGTTTTTCCTTTTAAAAAATTGCCAAATGACTTTACATTCTAAGATAATTATTATTAAAAATTCTTTAAAATGATAGTTTAGAAAATAAATACTAAGAAAATTTGTAATGTTTGATTTTTTATATAATGATATAAGCTATATAGGACTTTTTGTAGTATGTTTTCTCTCTAGCACGCTTTTGCCTATGGCAAGTGAAGCTTTTGTGCTTGCTTTTGTAAAATTAGATTTTAATGCTTATATGGTTTTATTTGTAGCAAGTTTGGGGAATACTTTGGGTAGTTTAAGTACTTATGCGTTAGCTTATTTTGGAGAGAGTCAAATTTTAGAAAAATATTTTAAAAACTCTTTACGTAAATTAGAAAAAATCAATGCAAATTTTAAAAAATTTGGCTCTTTGTGTGCTTTTTTTACTTTTTTACCCATAGTGGGAGATCTTTTTGCGCTAGGGCTTGGATTTGCTAAGTATTCTTTTTTAAAAGCAAGTATTTTTATAGCCTTGGGTAAATTAAGTCGTTATGCTTTTGTAATTTTCATAGCAAATTCCATTTAAAAGTCTTGATTTTAAAAGATTTAAAAGTCTAGCATTATCAATATCTTTTAAAACTTTTATAGTGTTTTTTAATTCATGATTTTTCATAGGCATTTTTGCATCTTTAAAACACCTTATCGTACTTCCTCTAGCAAAAGCACTATCACAAATGACATTTACTAAATACTCATCAAAATTTGCTAAATTAGGATCAAGCATATAAGCAATAGTTAATGCATCATGTATCCATGTGCCATTTGTACCTCTTGTTTTGCTTGCATAATCAATCCAAACTCTTAAAGTCTGTACTAAAAAATCACAAAGAGGATTTTGGTTTTCTAAAGCATCTAAATCTTCATGTGTGAGCATAGTTTGCATTGTTGCATTATAAGGAACAAGTGTGATTTTAGCTCTTGAGTTTAAAACTATACTAGCAGCTTCAGGATCAAAGCCAAAATTTGTATCTTTGATATGATAAGGCATATCAAAACTTCCACCCATGATAAAAATTTCTTTCACATTTTTATCAAAGTCTTTAAAAAGCTTCATAGCTATGGCTATATTTGTTAAAGGTCCTATAGCGCAAATTGAAATTTCACCTGGGTTTTGTATAATAAGCTCACCCATTTTCATACAAGCATTTGGGTTTATGTTTTCTAAGATTTTTATAGGTTTTATATGATCCCAAAGATGAGTAAGCTTAAACTCTTCTACGCTTTTATCTAGTCTTTGTCTCCAAAAATGATTATCTTCACATAAAGCTTCATGAGCACCTAGATACAAAGGTATGTCTAGATTAAGCTTATTTAATAAATCTTTAGCAACGCTATAAGCGGTTAAAGCTTGTACATTACCACTTAAAGTGCTAATCATTTCAAGTTTGATTTCTTTAGAGGCTAAAATAAGCCCAAGGGCTAAACCATCATCGGTATTAGCTCCTGCTACGCCATTGCCTATATCAGTGTCTAAAATAAGGCGTATCATATCGCATCTTCTATTAAATTTAAATCCCTGCCTCTAGTTTCTGGCGCAAAGAAAGTTGTGATAAAACCAATTCCTGCAGTGATAACAAAATACAAGGCTATTGGCCACCAAGTGCCATAATAAGCAAGCAAAGCTGAAGCTATCATGGGAGCAGTTCCTCCTGAAAGTATAGAGCCAAATTCTTTTGCTAGCGCCATTTTAGTATAACGATTTTTTGCTCCAAAAAGCTCCACACCCCACGCAGCTTGCACGCCAAAAATTCCTAAAGATGCCAAAGACATACCTACGATGATAGTTAAAATTACAATAATTTCATTTTTACTATCAAGTAGCATAAAAGCAGGGAAGGCATAAAGCATTAAAAGCAAGCAAAAGGTTCTATAGGTAATGCGTCTTCCAAATTTATCACTTAAATATCCTGCTAAAGGTATAACCAAAAATCCCACCAAAGAAGCTATAACAACAGCAGTTGTGGCTACTGATTTATCAAGAAGTAAAATTTTAGTTACATAACCTACTATAAAGCCTTGTGCAAGATAAGATGGTCCATTTTCTCCTATCCTTATGCCCACCATAGTCCAAAATGCACGACTTTTTTGCCAAAAAGTTCTTTCATCTTTTTTCATATGTGCTTCATTTTCATGACGAATTTTTAGCATTAATTCTTTTTGTTTTTCAAAAACAGGAGTTTCTTTTACATTTAAACGCATATAAACAGCAAAAAGTGCTATGAAGATACTTCCTATAAAAGGAATTCTCCATCCCCATTCTTTAAAACTAGCATCATCCATGCTTGTAACTAAAAGCCACACAAAAGCTGCAAGTAAGGTTCCACTATTTGATCCAAGAGCGATGATAGAAGAGATTAAACCTCTATGTTTACTAGGAGCATATTCTCCAAGCATGACAGTTCCACCTGAAAGCTCAGCGCCTGCGCCAAAGCCTTGCATAAAACGCAAAATAACCAAACATATAGGAGCCCAAATTCCAATTACTGCATAACTTGGTATAAAACCAATTAAAGTAGTTGAAATACCCATTAATGCAATGGTGCTCATCAATACATTTTTTCTTCCGTATTTATCTCCTAAATATCCAAAAAATAAAGCTCCAATAGGTCTAGCAATAAAACCTATACCATAAGTAACAAAACTAAGCAATAATGCTATAACAGGAGTTTGCTCAGGAAAGAAAACTTCTGAAAAAACAGTAGCTGCAGCTAAGCCATAAAGTGCAAAATCTGCATATTCCATAGCAGTTCCTAGCCAACATGAAAACACAGCCTTTTTAAAAGCCTTTTTTCCTTGTGGAGTTTGAAAATTTTCATCCGCGATTGATTTTGTTTGCAAGATTAAACCTTTATTTGAAATTTCAAAATGATAATTTTATCTAAAATGCTTAAAATGGAAATTTAATGCTTTTTACCGACTTTTAAATAATTTTGGGTGATAATTATTATTATTTTTTAATATAGGAAAAAAATGAAAACTTTAACCATAATTGATACTTTTGGCTTTTTCTTTAGACTTTTTTATGCTTTAAAGGGTTTGAAAAATTCAAAAGGCGAAGCTAGTAATATGATAAGCGGTTTTGCTAATTTTATTTATAGTTTGAAAAATGATCATCCTAGTGATATGATTATTTTTGCTCTTGATAGTAAAGGAAAAACTTTTAGAAGTGAAATTGATCCAAATTATAAAATTAACCGCACTCCACCTCCACCTGATTTATTAGCTCAAATTCCAATTTGCATTCAAATGATAGAAAAAATGGGTTTTTCAAGTTTTTCTTGCGAAGGATATGAGGCTGATGATATCATCGCATCTTTGGTTAAAGAGTGTGAAAATAAGGATATTTTTATAAGAATTATTACTCAAGATAAAGATTTGTATCAACTTATAAAAGATGATAAAGTTAGTATTTATAGTCCTATTTCAAAAAATGATTATAATGAAGCAGGATGTTTGGAAAAATACGGGGTAAAACCTAGCCAGATAAGAGATTTTTTAGCTCTATGTGGAGATAGTTCAGATAATATCCCAGGGGTAAAAGGAATTGGTGCTAAGGGTGCTAAGAATTTACTTGATGAGTTTGAAAGTATTGAGGGAATTTATGAAAACTTAACACTAGTGCGTAATGAAAGAAGTCGTAATTTGTTGCTTGAGGGCAAAGAAAATGCCTTTTTGAGTAAAAAACTTGCTTCTTTGTATGAAAATTTAGATGTAAAAGATATGCTTTTAAATTGTGAGTATCCAAAAGATGAGCCCTTGCTTAAGATTATGGATATTTTGGAGCATTATGAATTAAATGCTTTGTTAAAAAAACTACGCACCAATCCTACTAATAAAGATAAAAATTTAGGATTTAATGCAAGATTAATCTTAGATGAGAAAGAATTATTTGACATTTTAGAAAAAATTGATGATCAAAGCATTGTTGCTTTTGACACTGAAACTACGGGCTTAGATACTAAAGAAGCTAAGATAGTAGGGTTTAGTTTTTGTTTTCATGAAAGTGAAGCCTTTTATGTGCCACTTGCGCATGATTATTTAGGAGTTTGTAAGCAAATTTCTATGCAAGTGGCTAAAAAGGGTATAGAAAAAATCTATCAAAGCACGGTTATAGGACATAATCTTAAATATGATTTTGAGATTATAAAAAACAATTTTAATTTACTTCCTCCAAAAAACTATGCTGATACTATGATACTTGCATGGCTTAAAGAGCCAAGTTTGCGTGTAAATATGGATGATTTAGCAAAAAGATTGTTTGATTATGAGACTTTGCATTTTGAAGACTTGGTAAAAAAAGGAGAAAGCTTTGCAGGAGTGGATGTAGAAAAAGCTTGTAAATATGCAGCCGAGGATGCTTATGTTACTTTAAGATTTTATTTGTATTTTTTAAAAAATTTAGAAAAGCCTTTGTTTGAGCTTGCGCAAAAAAGTGAGTTTGAATTTATCAAAGTGCTTATTATGATGGAAAATAATGGCATTATACTTGATACTCAAAAGCTTGAAAGCCTAATGCAAAGTTTTAATCAAGATATAAAAATACTTAGTGAAAAAATATATGATTTAGCGGGTGAAAAATTTAATATTAATTCTCCTAAACAAGTAGGGGATATTTTATTTGAAAAACTAAAGCTACCAAGTGGTAAAAAAAGTAAAACAGGTTATTCTACTGATGAAAAGGTTTTAAATGCTATTTTAGATGAACATCCGATTGTGAAAGAAATTTTAGCTTATAGAGAGCTTGCAAAATTAGTTTCTACTTATTGCGAACCTTTGTTAAAATTAGCTAAAAAAGATGAAAACTCAAGAATTTATTCTAGCTTTTTACAAACTGGTACTGCAACTGGACGCCTTTCATCAAAAGATCCAAATTTGCAAAATATCCCTGCACATGGTCAATATGCTAAAGATTATAAATCCTGTTTTGTAGCAAAAGAAGGATTTAGTTTTATCTCGCTTGATTATTCACAAATTGAGCTTAGAATGCTAGCGCATTTTAGTGAAGATGAGAAATTATTAGAAGCATTTTCAAATGATGAGGATATTCATGCAAAAACTGCTATTATGATTTTTAACCGTAGTGATTATGAGACAAGAAGTATTGCTAAAAGCATAAATTTTGGTCTTATTTATGGTATGGGTTATAAGACTTTGAGTCAAAATTTAAAAATAGAAGCAAAGTTAGCTAAAGAATATATTGAAAAATATTTTGAGAATTTTACTAGTATAAAAACTTATTTTGAAAAGGTAAAAAATGAAGCTAAGCAAAATGGTTTTATAAAGACTTTGCTAGGTCGTAAGCGTTATTTTGACTTTGAAAATGCAAAGCCTATGCATGTGGCGATGTATGAAAGAGAGAGTATTAACTCTACACTTCAAGGTTCTGCTGCCGATATAATAAAACTTGCAATGATAGAAATTGCAAAAGATTTAGATGAGAACAAACGCTTGATTTTACAAATCCATGATGAGCTTATTTTTGAAGTAAAAGATGAACTTTGTGAGGAATTTGCAAAAAATGCTAGTGATATTATGGAAAATATTGTAAAATTAAAAGTTAAATTAAAAACTTCATCAAGTATTGCCAAAAATTGGGGCGCATTAAAATAAGGAGAATAATTAATGGATCTTTCAACCATACTTGGGATGGTATTAGCTGTTGTTAGTATTTCTGTGGGGGATATTTTAGAGGGTGGTAACCCTTTACATGTTTTGCACTTAAGTTCATTTTTGATCGTGGTTCCAACTGCGGCTTTTTGTGCGATGACAGCAACTCATAAAAAATTTGTTAAAGCAGCTTATAAAGAATTAAAACTCGCCTTTAAAGGTGCAGGGGTAAATTTAAGTCAAAGGATAGCTGAACTTGTAGAATACTCTATCATAGCAAGAAGAGATGGACTTTTGGCTTTAGAGTCAAAAACTAATGAAATTGATAATGAGTTTTTAAAAGAAACCATGATGATGATGGTTGATGGTAAGAGCGTAGAAGAGATTAAAGAAAGTATGGAAATCCAAATAGAGGAAATGGAAGAATATTACAAAGAAACGGCAGAATACTGGATCCGTTTTGGTGAGACTTGTCCTACAATGGGACTTGTTGGTGCGGTTATGGGGCTTATGCTTGCTTTACAACTTTTAGATGATCCTCAAGCTATGGCAGCAGGTATTGCAGGAGCATTTACTGCAACGGTAACTGGGATTTTTGGTGCTTATGCTTTATTTGGACCTTGGGGTCATAAAATCAAAGCTAATGCTCATGAGCTCATTAAAGAAAGGATAGTTATCTCACATGCTATAGTAAGTATTGCAGAGGGAGCTAACCCTAGAGATTTAGAGGCTAAATTGTTTAATTACCTTGGACAAGGTGAGCCTAGAATTTCTCAATTTGATAAGTAAGAGTTAAAAAATGGGAAAAAAACATAAATGTCCAGAATGTCCAGCAGGTGAAAAATGGGCTGTGCCTTATGCAGACTTTTTAAGTTTGCTTTTGGCCCTGTTTATTGCTCTTTGGGCGATTTCTGAAAGTAACCCCGCTAAAACTGAGGCTTTAAAAACTGAATTTGTTAAAATTTTTGAATTTACTGCTTCAAATCCTTTAGAAAAAGAAAGTGAAGTGCATAATAAATATAGTGCGCCATCTAATGCAAATGTTGAAGAGCTTGAAAAGCTTAAAAAATTAAGTATCACCCAACAAGAAAATATAGAAAAATTAAAAGCAGCGTTAGATCAAAGAGAAAATAATATAGTTTTAAATTTGCCTGCAAGGGTTGAATTTGCTAGGGGTAGTACACAAATTGATTCAGCTGATGTGCAAGATTTTCTAAAACGTATTAGTGAAGTTTTAAAAAGAATGCCAAAACAAGCTCAAATAGAACTTAGAGGTTATACTGATGCAAGTGATAAAGATCCTAAAAGAAATTTTGATTTAGCAAGTAAAAGAGCTCAAGTTGTGGCTGATTATTTGATTGCTAGAGGAATTAATCCAGCTCAACTTATAGTGGTTAGTTTTGGTGAAAATTATCCTTTGAGTGCAAACAAAGAAGATGAAATAAACAATAGAGTTGAATTTTATATCCGCGTAGATTCTTCAGATAATCAAACTAGAAAGTCAGTATTAGATCAAATTGGGGCTTTTAATAACAAATAAGTTTTTACTTATTTGTTATTTTATCCACCAAAACGAAGCAATGCTGAACCCCAAGTAAAGCCTCCACCAAAAGCATCAAGCAATATTAATGAACCTTGTTTTAAACGACCTTGTTCGTAAGCATCATTCATTGCCATAGGAATTGAAGCGGCTGAGGTATTGCCATATTTTTGGACAGTAACTACGCATTGTTCGTCTTTGAAGTTTAATTTTTCTTGTACAGCCTTGATAATTCTTAAATTAGCTTGATGAGGTATAAAAAGATCAATTTCTTCGCTTTTTATATCGTTTTTTGCAAGAATTTCAATAACATCATTACTTAGAGTATTCACTGCGATTTTAAATACCTCATTTCCTTTCATTTGCATGGAAAGTGGAGAGCAGATACTACTTTTTTGAGCTCTTTGAGTCATTAATAAATCTCCAAATTCCCCATCACTTGCAGTATGAGTATCTATAATAGGAAAATTATCATCTAATGACACAACTCCAGCCCCAGCTCCATCACCAAATAGCACGCAAATGCTTCTATCAGTATAATCCATAATAGAACTAATTTTTTCAGCCCCTATGATTAATACATTTTTTTTAGCACCACTTTCAACCATAGATTTTGCAAGCTCTAAAAGATAAATAAATCCTGAGCATGCGGCAGAAATATCAAAAGCGGTGATATTTTTTAAGCCCAAATTATGAGCGATTTTACATGCAGTTGATGGCATGGTAAAATAATCAGGGCTTAAAGTAGCTACGATGATCGCATCTATATCTTGAGGATTTAAATTAGCTCTTTGTATGGCTTTAATAGCTGCTTTAGTACCAAGATCGCTTGTATTCTCATCATCATTTGCTATGTGTCTTTGTTCTATACCAGTTCTTCTTAATATCCATTCATTACTAGTTTGAACCATTTTTTCTAAGTCAAAATTACTCAGAGTTTTTGTAGGGATATAAGAAGCTATACTTTTTAAGGAAGCTTTAGTTGATTTCATAATTAGAAAGTTCTTTTTCTATAGTTTGATTTATATTTGATTGTGTGAAATTTAATGCTTGAAAAATAGCATTTTTTATAGCTTTTGGACCACTTTTTCCATGACTTATAATGACACATTCTTTTACACCCAAAAGCGGAGCTCCACCGTATTCTTCATAGTCAATATGAGTTTTTAGTTCATTAAAAGCTGGTTTTGCTAAAAGATAGCCTAGTTTTGCTAAAAAAGATTTTTGAATTTCTTGTTTTAGAAGCTTTGTGATAACACTTGCTACACCTTCTCCTGTTTTAAGCAAAATATTCCCATTAAATCCATCACATACTAATACATCTATAGTACCATTAAAGATATCTCTACCTTCGGCATTTCCGACAAAATTTGGAAGTTGTTTTAAGAGTTGATGAGTTTCTTTGGTAAGCTCATTTCCCTTACATTCTTCTTCGCCATTTGATAGTAAAGCAACTCTAGGTTTAGCAATTTTTAAAATCTCTTTAGCATAGGCTTCGCCCATAATAGCAAATTGAAATAAATGCTCACTTTTACAATCAACATTTGCTCCAACATCTAGTACAAGTGTTCTTGAATGGATATTTGGCATTAAAGTAGCAATTGCAGGTCTAGCAATATTTGCTAATCTTCCAAGCCTTAATGTAGCTAAACTCATAGTAGCTCCACTATGCCCAGCAGAAACAACAGCTTTTGCTTTTTGATTTCTTACTAAATCAATGGCTTTGTAAATAGTACTATCTTTTCTTTTTAGTGCATCTGTGGAATTTTCATCCATAGCAAACACATCAAAAGCTTCTTCGTATTCTATGTATGAGTTTAATTCTTGAGGAATCAAGGTTTTTAGTTTTTGAGGATCCCCTACCAAGATAGCTTTAAATTCACGCTCTTTTAGAGCTTGAATCACACCTTCTATGATAGGTTTTTCCCCAAAATCACCACCCATTGCATCAATAGCAATGCTTGTCATCGTTATTAATATTCCTTAGTTACTGGATTTACACGGTGAGGCATTTTATAGCTACCATCTTTGTCTTTTATAGGCATAGGTAAGGTAACTTTATAATGAGTTCTGCGTTTTGCTGCACGAGTTTTACTCACTCTTCTCTTAGGTACTGCCATTTTTTACTCCTTTATTAATTTAAACATTTATTACAATAAAAATAATCACTTAAATAAGATTGTAACTCACTTGTGGCAAGTTCTATTAAATCTATATGAGAGTCAAAAAACTCCATAGTATCACTTAAAGTATTATTTTCATCTTTAAAAATTCCATCGCTTGCAAAAAGCTCTATATTTTGATCGATTTCAAGCTCCATTTCATCGCCACATCGATCACAGTTTCTATAAGTAAATCCTTTGAAATTAGCTTTTATTTTTGCTAATTTTGGATTAACTTTTGTAATAGTTCCTTCAAAAACTATATTATCAAGATCTAGCTTAAAAGGATAAGCCACAGAGCTAAGTTTTGCAAAGGCAATTTTCATTATAAAATTTCAGTTTTTGAAAAGAAAAATTCTATTTCAATTTTTGCATTTTCTAAGCTATCACTTCCATGAACTGCATTTGCATCAATACTATCTGCAAAATCTGCTCTAATAGTACCAGGAGCTGCTTCTTTTGGATTTGTAGCACCCATTAATTCTCTGTTTTTTAACACTGCATTTTCGCCTTCTAAAACAGAAACCACAACCGGACCACTGATCATAAATTCAACTAAATCTTTAAAAAAAGGTCTGTCTTTGTGTACAGCATAAAATTCTTGCGCTTCTTTTTCTGAAAGCTGTATTTTTTTTGTTGCTGCTATTCTTAGACCATTGTTTTCAAAGCGTGTTAAAATTTGACCAATAACACCTTTTTTTACTGCATCAGGTTTAATAATAGAAAGTGTTTTTTCCAAAATCGTCCCCTTAATTTAAATAAGTTTTATATTTATAAAAGAGCTAATTATACCAAAAAATGCTTTAAATTTATATAAAAGTTTAGAGTTATTGAAGGGTTTGTAAGTAACTTGAAATCAAGATACTTACATTAAATTTATTAAGCAAATACTGGAGTTGAACCGTCTCTTAAATCACTACCGATGTTATCACGACTTGGTTGACCACCTACTACATCACTCCATACAATACAGCCATCAGTTGGGCAAGCACTTGCACAGGCTGGTTGATCATTGTGTCCTACACACTCAACACATTTATCTGCATAAACATAATATCTGTCTTCGCCCTCAGGATTATTTGCATCATCTACGATCGCACTTACTGGGCATTCATCTATACAAGAACCACATGCTATACAAATATCAGTAATTTTAACTGCCATTTTTTACTCCTTAATATTAATGTTAAATGCAAGATTATCAAAATTGTGTTAATTTTATTCTTAAAATCTATTAATTTTGATAATAAAATTAAATTATGGATAATTTTACACAATTAATAAATTTTTAAATTTACAAATGATATTATTTTGTTACAAATAAAATTTATTAATTAGGAGATAAAAAATGATAGTTACTAAAAAAGCTATTGATTTTACAGCGCCAGCTGTATTAGGAAATAACCAAATAGTTGAAGATTTTAATCTTTATAAAAATATAGGACCAAAAGGCGCGGTAGTATTTTTCTATCCAAAAGACTTTACTTTTGTTTGCCCATCTGAAATCATTGCTTTTGATAAAAGATATCAAGATTTTAAAGATAGAGGTATTGAAGTAATCGGCGTATCTTGCGATAATGAATTTTCTCACTTTGCATGGAAAAATATGCCAGTAAATCAAGGTGGTATAGGTCAAGTTAAATTTCCTTTAGTAGCTGATTTAACTAAACAAATTGCTAGAAATTTTGATGTTTTATTTGAAGAGGCAGTTGCTTTAAGAGGTTCTTTCTTGCTTGATGCTGATGGAACAATTCGTCATGCAGTGATCAATGACTTACCACTTGGAAGAAACATTGATGAGATGATTAGAATGGTTGATACTATGTTATTTACTAATGAACATGGTGAAGTTTGCCCAGCTGGCTGGAACAAAGGTGATGAAGGTATGAAAGCTGACCCTAAAGGTGTTGCTGATTATCTAAGCAAAAACGAAAGTAAACTATAATTTTATAGCAGTGAAGTCTTGCTTCACTGCTATTTTACTAAAAAATTTCTACATCTATCACTTTATTTTACATTTTTAAAAAATATTTTGTTTTTTTATGAATTTTTAAAATTATTATTATAATTTTTTGATAGAATTATTAATATAATGATAATAAAATTCAAGGAAAATAAATGCTTTTTAAAAATAGTTTTATTAGTGTAAAAAATAAACTTTCTTATACTACAGGGATTATAGTTGCTTTAGCTTTGTTTATAGTAACGGCAATGGCTTTTTATTCAAGTAGAGAAAATCTTATTATAAATAGTAAAAATGCAAATAAAGATTATTTATTAGTAACTACTGCTCAAGTGGAAACTTATATTGAAAGTTATGTTGAAATTCTATTATCTATAAAAAAATATATAGATTCATTACCAAAATATCAGACAGAAAATTTTGATAAATTAGGGGAATATTTTGCTAAGGATTTGAAAGTATTTAAAGACGGTTCAAATACTTTAGCAGTATATCTTGGTTTTCCTGATGGAACCATGCTTGTTAGTGATGCAGAATCAGATAAGAAAGGAATACCTTTTAGAAAAAGAGGTGGTGGTATAAGTTATTATGATGATCCTCAATATAATGCGACTACGCGAGATTGGTACAAGGGAGCATTAAAAAATAAAGGTGTTTTTGTAAGTGATGTGTACGAAGATTCAGTAACAAAATTCCCTAGTTTTACTTATTCTGTACCTATTGAAAAAAATGGAAAACTTATAGCTGTTTTGGGTGTTGATTTACTTTTAACATCTCTACAAAAAACATTTGAAAAATTACCAGGAAGTGTATTTGTTTTTGACAATACTAGTTCAATACCTTTTGCATCTAACGATAAGTCTTTAATATTAAAATCATACCCAAACATCGATGAGATTAAAAATCACCATAAAGTAGTAGGTGATTATAAGACTTTTGAATATACTGGGATAAATAGTAGAGAAAAAAGATTTGGAGTTTGTGCAAATATTAATAATTCAAATGCTCATGTTAACTATGTAGCGTGTGCAATTCAAAAACAAGATGATTTAGATAAATTAGTTATTGAAGATGTATTTGATCAAATTATAACATCTATTGTGATTTTAATTTTATCATGTCTTATTGTTTATTTTATTTCATCAAGATTGTTATCACCTTTACAAGCTATACAAAATGGTCTTAGTTCTTTCTTTGACTTCATCAATCATAAAACTAAAGATTCTGCTATGATAGATGTTAAAACAAATGATGAGCTTGGTGCTATGGCAAAAGCAATCAAT
>NZ_JAKMPU010000042.1:0-523 GCF_025771175.1 Campylobacter sp. RKI_CA19_01128 | reverse complement strand
TTTTCTTTTTAATTAGTAGGTTTTCTTGTTAAATTCTCAAGATTACTTTCAATCTTTTCTTGTATTTTTATAGAATCAGCTTGTATTTTATCTACATCAATACTTCCAACAATATCAGCAATAAATTCACTTAAATCTATTTCACTAAAATCTAACTTTTGAAATTCTTCTGGAGTAAATCCTCTACAATCAGGACTCTTTGGAGAACCCCAACCTCTTTTAATTTGTGGGCATCCTTGTTCATTAAATATTCTTGCTAATTTTGAATTAAAACAACAATGTGTTTTTTTATGCTGAATGCAACCTATGAATTTAATTTTTTTAGAGCAATATTCACCAACTTCTACACATCTATTTTGCTTATTGAGTTTTGCTAGCTTTTTTCATCTTCTTTACAAGGTACAAGCCCTATAAATACTTTATCTTTATCACAGCAACCACCACCAGTTAAACCAAAAAATTTGTCTTTAGAGCGACATCTATTATCTTTTTTATTAAAGATAAAAATTTGTCCTCTATAAGA
>NZ_JAKMPU010000041.1:0-555 GCF_025771175.1 Campylobacter sp. RKI_CA19_01128 | reverse complement strand
GCTAGAGTTAAATTCTAATTCTTTTATTGTGTTTTCATCAAATAAAGCTTGCTTATCTTTATCATATAAAACATAATCTTCACAAAAATATAAAGCTTTTAATAAATAGGGTTTTGAATCGATGTTGATGTTGTTGATATCTTGCAAGTTTAAAGTCTTTAGTAGGTATTGTTTATTAGCAATAATACTTAAGCTTTGATTGGAATTTAAAAAAGTATTTCTTTCTTGTTTTAATTGAAAGCTTAGCTTTTCATTTAAAGATTTAAATAAAGAATTAAAAATTTCATTTTTTATTCTATTATCTTCTTTATAAAGTTTTAAATTAAATTGATATTTTTGTTCTTCTTGTTCAATGATTTTTTCTTGTTCTTTTAAATCTTGTATGTTTTTTAAATATTTTTCATCTATAAAATTGTAAGTTGTAGAAGCTATACTTGTTTTAGTTATAAGTTCTTTTTTCTTTGCTAGAGCAAGTTCGTATTGTTTTGAATAGCTAGGGTAGGGGCGTGGAGTGAAGAGGGAGAAAGGATTGATTAGTTTTTGAAAAAAATCATT
>NZ_JAKMPU010000040.1:0-566 GCF_025771175.1 Campylobacter sp. RKI_CA19_01128 | reverse complement strand
TTTAAAAAGGAGTATCAAATGAAAATCACAATGATAATTCTAAGCTTATTTTCTTTAGTATCTTTAAGTGCATGTGCTTTTAAAGAAAATAAAGCAAGTGAATTAGAAACTCTTGCAAGTAATTATGGTGGAATTTATATCTTTGATAAAAAAATAAGAGAAGAGATATTGGAATTAGAGAAAAAAAGAGAAGAATTTCGTAGCAAGTATTTAGGGAGTGAAATCAAAGTAGGAAATGAAACTCATTTTGTGAATTTTTCTTATTTGAAGAAAAAATTCCCTCAAGTCCTTTCTAATGGTTGTAAATATTATCGTAGTGATTATAGATATAAAGGTAAAGCTAATTTTGGTTTCAAAGATAAACCCGAATTTGCATACTATGAAGATCAATTTAAAGCATATATGGGTGAAGAAAACTATAAAAAATTAAGACCTTATTTAGGTATGACAACTTATTATGTGTGTGAGGGTAAAAAATATCCTGTTGTTTTTGCTACTATGATAGATTATAAAGTAAAAAGCTATGGATTGTTTGGAGATGAAGGAAGAGGATTTAGCTTTTCTAG
>NZ_JAKMPU010000004.1:0-146927 GCF_025771175.1 Campylobacter sp. RKI_CA19_01128 | reverse complement strand
CTTTCAAATTTAATTTCTTCAAATTTAATCTATCAATTTTATAATCTTTTTGTCTTTTGTGGAATTTTAAAATTATACAAAAAGTAAATATAAATTTTTAAAAAATAAACAATAAAAGCAATAATAAACACTACAAACATCAAATACCTACCAAAAAAGCATTATATTTATAAAATGAATATCAATATTCTAATTTATTTTATATATTTTTATTGATTTTTGATAAATTCAGAAAAATTTATGAAACTTTTATAAAAAATTGTTATATAATACTCATTAAGTTTATAAACAAAACTTAAATAAAACCCACAAGGAGTACATCATGGGAACAAGAAAAGAACACGACTTTATTGGCGAGTTGGAAATTTCTGACGAGGTTTATTATGGAGTGCAAACTTTTAGAGCACTAGAAAACTTCCATATGAGTGGCAGAAGATTACAAGATTATCCTTATTTTGTAAAAGCTTTCGCTCAAGTTAAAAAAGCAGCTGCTCTTGCTAACAAAGAAGTTGGGGTTCTTGATGCTGACAAAGCTGATGCTATTGCTAAAGCTTGCGATAGATTGATTGCTGGTGAATTTTTAGATCAATTCGTAGTAGATATGATCCAAGGTGGTGCTGGTACTAGTACAAACATGAACACCAACGAAGTTATCACTAATATCGCTCTTGAAAGTATGGGACACAAAAAAGGTGAGTACCAATATCTTCATCCAAATGATCATACAAACTTAGGTCAATCTACAAATGATACTTATCCAAGTTCAATCAAAGTAGCTACCTATGCAAAACTTACTGATCTTTTAAAAGCTATGGAACTTTTAAAAACTGAATTAGAAGCTAAAGCTAAAGAATACAAAGATATCATTAAAATGGGTAGAACAGAGCTTGAAGATGCGGTTCCTACTACTTTAGGAAATACTTTCAACGCTTTTGCTAGCTATATTAAAAGTGATATTGAAAAAATCACAGCAGCTCGTGAGTCAATGAGTTATTTAAATCTTGGTGCAACAGCTATTGGTACAGGAATTAACTGCCACCCTGATTACAAATTTGTGGTTGAGAAAAAATTAAAAGAAATTACTGGTGTTGAATTTAAACCAGCTGAAGATTTTATCGCTGCTACTCAAGATACAGCCGACTTTGTACACGTAAGTGGCGCGTTAAAAACTGCAGCAGTAAGATTATCTAAAATTGCAAACGACTTAAGATTAATGAATTCAGGCCCAAGATGTGGTTTAGGTGAAATTAATCTACCAAAAATGCAACCAGGTAGCTCTATCATGCCAGGTAAAGTAAATCCAGTAATTTGTGAAGCAGTAGGTGAAGCTTGCTATGAAGTTATAGGAAATGATGTTACTATTATGCTTTGCTCTGAAAGAGGAGAATTTGAACTTAATGCATTTGAACCAGGTATTGCCTATGGATTATTTAACTCTATAGTATTACTTGAAAATGCAATGAAATCTCTAGCTGAAAAAGCTGTAAGAGGCTTAACAGCAAATCCTGAAGCATGCAAACAATCTGTACTTAACTCAATCGGTATTGTTACAGCATTTAATCCTGTTTTAGGATATGAAAAATCTGCAAGTATTGCTAAAGAGGCTTTAGAAACTGGTAAAGCAGTTGGCGATATTTGTCTTGAAAGAGGATATCTTCCAAAAGAAGAAATTGAAAGAATTTTAACACCAGAAAATATGTTAAATCCTCATATGACAGAGAAAAGAAAAGCTTAATAACTTAGGAGTTTAATCATGGATATTATGATTATTTTACAACTTGTTGTCTTTCTTGGGGCAATATTCATAGGTATCCGCCTCGGTGGCATAGCAATAGGCTATGCCGGAGGTCTGGGTGTTGTTATTTTAGGTCTTGTTTTAGGTATGAAACCAGGTAATATTCCTTAGGATGTTATCTTAATCATTGCTGCAGCAATTGCTGCGATTTCTGCTATGCAACAAGCAGGTGGTTTGGATTATATGGTAAAAGTTACCGAAAGAATTTTACGTAAACATCCAAGATTTATCAATTACCTTGCACCAGCTTGCGGTTGGTTACTTACTATTTTAGCAGGTACAGGTAATGCGGTATTTTCATTAATGCCTGTTGTTATTGATGTTGCAAAATCACAAAACATCAAACCATCAGCTCCACTTTCATTAATGGTTGTTGCTTCACAAATTGGTATTACAGCTTCTCCAGTTAGTGCTGCTGTTGTTTATATGACTGGCGTATTAGAACCACTTGGTTGGAATTACCCTGCATTAATTGGTATTTGGATTGTAACTACTTTTGCTGCTTGTATGATTACAGCTTTCATTGTAAGCTTAATCACTCCAATGGATCTTAGCAAAGACCCTATCTATCAAGAACGCTTAAAAGCTGGTCTTGTAAAAAGCGCTTCTGATGTTTTACAAAGCGAAGACAAACCAGGTGCAAAACTTTCAGTTGCTATTTTCTTATTCACAGTATTAGCGGTTGTTCTTTATGCTACAGCAATTTCTAATAATATCAAATGGATTGATCCAGTAGTTATTCCAAGAGATGCTGCAATTATGAGTTTCTTATTAACAGCTGCAACTTTAATTACAATCTTTTGTAAAGTTGAACCTGCAAAAATTTTAGATACAAGTGTATTTAAATCAGGTATGACAGCTTGTGTATGTGTATTTGGTGTTGCTTGGCTTGGAAATACTTTCGTTGCAGGTCATGAGGCAGGTATTAAAGAAGTAGCAGGTGAATGGGTTAAACAAACTCCAGCTATGCTTGCAGTTGCATTCTTCTTTGCTAGTATGCTTTTATACTCTCAAGCAGCTACTGCAAAAGCTATTGTTCCAGTTATCATTGCTGCATTAGGAATTTCAGCTACAAATCCTGCAGATTCTTATATGCTCGTTGCTTGTTTTGCTGCTGTTTCAGCACTTTTCGTTCTTCCAACTTACCCTACTTTATTAGGTGCAGTTCAAATGGATGACACAGGCACAACAAGAATAGGAAAATTCATATTTAACCACGCATTCTTTATCCCTGGTGTATTAGCTATAGTTATAGCTGTTGCCCTAGGTTTCTTAGCAGTAGGAATGCTTTAATACTTCAACTTTCCACTTAAAATGTGGAAAGTTCTCTTTTTACTTATTAACCAATTTTAAGTAGAATGTTTTTTTAATTTTAAAGAATCAAAATGACAAAATTAACTTTAGATAGAAAAAATATAAGAATTTTATTTATAGGTTATATCCTAGTTGCACTTTTTGGCACCTTTATTCTAATGCTTCCTATTATGCACACTAAACCCATATCTTTTCTAGATGCATTTTTTACCAGTGCTTCAGCTGTAAGCATGACAGGACTTATTGTATTAAACACCTCATTAGATTTTAGCTTTTATGGACAACTTGTTATTTTATTGCTTATTCAAATAGGTGGCTTAGGTTATATGAGTATAGCTATGGCTTTATATATTTTAGTGCGCAAAAAGATGAGTTTTGGAGAAAAAAATCTTTTAAGAGAATCCTTGATCTATCCTGAAGCTGATGGCCTTGTAGGATTTTTAAAAAAGGTTTTATTTTTTGTATTTGCTATTGAGCTTTTAGGTGCTTTATTGTTATTTTTAAGATTTAAGCTTGATATGAATTTAAGTGAAGCTCTATGGGCTAGTGTTTTTCACTCTATTTCTGCTTTTAATAATGCAGGATTTAGTATATTTGAAAGTGGCCTAATGCCTTATAGAGATGATTTTTGGATTAATTTTGTTATCACCTCTTTAATTATCATTGGAGGTTTGGGATATTTTGTATTATTAGAATTATACTTTTTTTCTAAAAAACGTTTTGCAAGCTTAAGTTTACATACAAAACTTGTTTTAATTTCTACTGTTATATTGATTGTTTTTGCAAGCTTAGTAGTCTTTTTATTTGAATACCATAATCCAAAAAGCATAGGAGAATTTTCACTTTTTGATAAAATTATGAGTGCATATTTTACAGCGGTAAATTACCGAACGGCAGGGTTTAATACTCTTGATCTTAGCACCTTTAAAGATGCCAGCTTGTTTTTTGGATCTTTATTTATGATTGTAGGTGGTGCGCCTGGTGGAACAGCTGGAGGTATTAAGGTAACTACAATTGCTGTATTGCTAATCTATGCTTATTGGAGTATCAAAGATAGTAATGCAAGAATTTTCAACTTTGAAATTCCTACAGAAACTATCAATAAGGCTTTTATTATAGCAGTAAGTTCTATTGTATATATCATCACTTGTGTGTTAATTTTATCCTTAATTGAAGATGATAAAAGCTTTTTACCCTTGCTTTTTGAAACAAGTTCAGCGTTTGCCACAGTAGGAGTTTCAGTAGGAGATGGTGGGACTTTATCGCTTAGTGCGCTTTTTAACTCTGAAAGTAAATTACTTATCATATTGTTAATGCTTAGCGGTAGAGTGGGTGTGCTTGCATTTTTATTTAGTATATTTTTCAAAGAAAAAGAAAAATATTTGAATTATCCAAAAGGAAAGATAATATTATGAAAAAAGAAACTTATGGCATTATAGGACTTGGAAGGTTTGGTTCAGTTTTAGCAAAAGAGCTTATTGATCAAGGTAAGAGAGTTATTGTTTCTGATATTGATGAAGAAGCGGTTAAGGAATTACAAGATCATGCAGATTTTGCTTATATTTTAGATTCTACTCATACTATAGCCTTAAAAGAAGCAGGTTATGCAAATGCTGATGTTGTCATACTTAGCATAGGTGAAAATTTAGAATCAAGCATACTCACTTTCATGGCTTTAAAAGAAATAGGAGTAAAAAATATCATTGCCAAGGCAAACTCTTCAACACACGGGCAAATTCTTTCAAAACTTGGGGTTAATAAAGTCATCTATCCTGAAAAAGAATCGGCAAAGCGTTTGGCTAAAATTCTTATCACTAATCCAAATTTTGAGATCATAGATCTTTCAGCCAATACTATCAAAGTAGCAAAACTTTTAGTGGATGAAAACTTAGCAGGAAAAACTTTGCAATCTATTGGTCAAAACTTAAAAGTCATTGCACACAAACAGCATGATACTTGGAGTATTATGCCAAATTTAGAAACTACCGCTTATTTGAATGATATACTAATGCTACTTGGCACTCAAGAAGAATTAAATCAATATGAATATTAATAAATTTAAAGCTTATTTTTAAGCTTTAAATTTACACTTAAACCACCTTTCAATTTCCATTAAACATTCCATATATTATTTTACTTATTACCTAATTTATAAAAACACATAAACTATAATTAAATATATTTTTTTAATAAGTTATTTTAAGATTATAACAACTATTATCAAATTTATATAAAAACACTATATTATAATTATTTAAAGAATATAATAAGATATTTATACTCTTTATTTATTACCAAATATAAGATTAGTATTTATACTTTATATACCAAATATAATAAATACAATTTATATTCTTATATAAATACTATTTTTTCATATCTACAAATACATTAAACAATATAATAAAGTATAAATATAAAAACTACAAAAGACTATTTATCCATTGTCTTAAAAAAGTAAATAAAAGTAATTTTTTGTTTTATGTAAATAATAATAAATATATATGTATTTTTTTAATAAAAAATAAAAGTAATTTTGATTATAGTTTATAAATAATTATTATATTTGATATTTTTTTGGCTATTTTTCAATATTTTTATAACTTTTTTATCACTTTTGTATTTTTTGTGTTATCATATTCTCATCACAGATAAAAATTAAATGTAGGTTATGGGGGGGGGATATGAAAAAAACATTTTTACTTGTTTTACTCATTCACACTTTTCTTTTTTCTCAAATAATGATTTTAAAAAATCAAGATAAAATCATTATAGATAATAATCAAACTCTTGCGGTTAATCATGTAAATCATGATCAAAAGCAAACACTTAAAGAGCATAATAGTATTGACCCAAGAGTTAAAAAGCTATTAGAAGAAAAACCAAATAAAGATTCTAATCTTAGTAAAGAAGATGAAGCATTATCTAATAAGGTTATTAATACTATTCAAACCATAGGTAATGTATATAATGCCAAAGATAATAAAGAAAGAGATGATCTTATAAGAGATTTAGCAAGCAATTATTTAAGCTTACAAGCTAATACTTTAATCCAAGAATATTTACATGCTCTTAATCACTCTATTAATAGTGAGTTTAATCTAAACTATAATGACAGAGGTGGTTTAAGTGGTAATGCTAAAGTTCTTTTACCTATTATGAGTGAAGATAATCCAAAAATATCCTATTTTTTACAAAGCGGTATAGGTGGATATGATAATAATAGAATCATAGGTCATTTTGGTGGTGGTATAAGATATTATCCTAATGCATTAGCATTAAATAATTCAGGCAATATCATGCTAGGATTAAATTTAGTTTATGATCATGATTTTAGTAGAGAACATAAAAGAATGTCTTTGGGCTTTGAAAGTATGATTGATACATTAGCTTTCCATGCTAATATTTATCAAAGACTGAGTGATTGGATTAATAGTTATGATTTTGATAAAGATTATATATTAGAGCGTCCTGCTAATGGTTGGGATATGGGTGTTAAATATACTTTTCCTTCTATGAGTAATGTAGCTGTTTTTGCTAATATGAGCAAGTGGTATGGAGAAAAAGTAGCTCCATTTGGCAATGTAAGTTGCTTTGAAGATTTAGAAAAAAATCCTTTGGTGTATGAAGGAGGTATTACTTATTCACCTTGTCCAGCATTAACTTTTTCATTAAGCCATAAAAGAAGTAATGAAAGTGATAAACAAGGTACAAATATAGCTATGAATTTTAATATACCTTTAGATAAAGATGCCCTCAAACATGCTTTTGATCCTAAATTTGCAGGTATAAACAATACCATTGAAGGCTCTAGAACCAATTTTATAGATAGAGATTATTCTATGGTGCTTGAGTATAAAGCCATTAATAATGCTTATCATATTTCTTATTGTGGAAATTTAGGGGATAATACTCATTGTATTATGCTAAAAAATGGTTTTAACCAAGCAGTTAAAAATGTTGCTATGAGTGTAACTCCTGAACAAAAAAGTGTAATCTTAAAGAATGGAAATCATTATATTACTGATGGTAATGGAAAGGTTTTTGTAAAAATAATCCATGCTTATGGAGTCCATCAAACCAATTTAATTGCTAAAGCAGGGAATGCTCAAGAAAGTTTCCCTATTACTATTATAGCTCCAAAAGAAGATTTTAGGGTATTTGCTAAACCTTCTAATATACAAAGACATGAAAAATCTCTAATCACATTTGCAGGAAGTGATTTAGCAAGTGATTTAGATATAAATTGGAAATTAATCGGTAAAGGAAGTTTGGAAAAAACTCCAAATTCAGATAAAACTGATAAAGATGGAAATTCAAATATCATCTATAAGCCTGATGCAAACATGAAAGATAAAGAAAAAGCAACAATCATTGCTAATGTATTAGGAGTTACTTTAAAAGCCTTTGTTCAAATAGCAATTTATGGAGATAATGATATTATCTTAGATAAAACCACTATAGGTAATAAAGAAAAAGCTCATGCAAGTTATAAAAACTTAAAAGCTAATTCTACAAAAGTTAAATGGAGCATACAAGGAGATAATGCTTTATTTATTGATAAAGATAAAACTACTAAAGAGCTTAATTTAATAGCTGATGAAAAGGGTGAGAGCAATGTAGAAATCATAGGACTTAGTGGAAATGAAAAAGTAAAAATCATTGTTAAGAATATGAGCGATGAATTAGTAAAAGAAAAAAGTAAAGTTTTAGAAATTAAAAATTATACAGCTACTATGGAGCTTCCTACTGGAAAAGATCCTGTGACTCATCAAGACTTTGAAAAAGGAATGATTGATTATAAAAGCGACTTTGAAGTAAAACTTAAAGGTTTAATGCCAAAAACAAAAGTTTCATGGAAGGCTAAAGATGTACAAAGCAATAAAACTTTAAGAATTAGCAATGACAAAGAAAGCACAGCTGATGATAAAGGTGAAAGTAAGGTAGTATTTGAAGGAGTAAAAGATTTTAATATTAAAAGATTGCAAATCATTGCTACTTATAATCAAAGCGCAGCTAGTACTCAAGAAGTAAGTGGAGAGATCAAACTCCACCAATACACCCCAAGCATTAGTTTTAGTAAAGATAAAATCCATGCTTATGAAAGTGAAAACATCAAAGCTTTAAAAGATCCAAAGCCTGATCATGTAGAAGTAACTTTAAAAGGTGGCAAGCCTAATGAAAAAATAGAATGGAGTTTAAGTGGAGATGCTAGTTTAAGTAATCAAGAAGCAACATTTAATGCTAGTGGTGAGGCTAAAGCAACTATTACTTCTAAAGCTCCATTTAAAGCTAATCCTACAATTAATGTTAACACCCTAGGTCAAAACCTAAGTAAAACTATTACTTATGATGTAAAAACATATACACCTAGTGTAAAATATCCAAGCTTTAAAGCTCAAGAAAAAACTATAGATTATATAGATGATTTTAATATTAAAGTAAGCGGTTTATTACCAAATTCAACCATTGATAAAATCAGTGGAAGTAAAGGAGTAAAAGCTAAAAAAGAAAGCTTTAATGTTAATGATAAGGGTGAAGCTACTTTAGAATTTAGTGGTATTAGTGATTATAGTGTTAAAGAACTTACTATTAAGTTTAGTTATACCAAACAAGGTAGCGTTAAAGAGGAACTTAATTTAGATAAAATCAAACTTTATCAATATAATCTACAAATACAGTCAAATCGAAATTGGTTTTACAATAAACTCGATGAACAATCTGAAATAAAAATTACCGGAGGGCGATTAAATTCTGAAATCTCATGGGATATTCAAGGAGATGGGGTAATAATTAATAAAGATAGTAAATTCAATTCTCAGGGCGAAGCTAAAGCAATTATTGCTTCTAAAGCAGCATTTAAAAATGAAATAATAATAAGTGCTTCATCATTGGGACAAAAAGTAAATCAAAAAATTTACTATGTAGTAGAAAACTTTTATACTCCAAGCATTATATTTCCAACTGTCACTGGATATAATAGCAGTGTATATTTAATAAAACCTTTTGATGTTGTGATGAAACATTTAAAACCTAGTTCACATGTTATGGTTAGCTTGCCAAATGGAATTAAAAGTAAAACAGATTTAAACAAATTGTACGCTGATAATTATGGGGATTTGACACTAGTTTTATCAGTTGAAAATCCACATCTTAAATCTTTTCAGATAGAAGTTAATTATGAATATAGAGATAGCTCTAAAGAACTAAAAAATAAAATATCGGATAAAGCAATAGTAATAATTCCACAAGTTATGCTAAAGCAAAAAAGATGGAGTGTGGGATATAATCCTATGTATCAATACACCAACGCTTGGGTAGAATTTGCATCTCCAGATCTTCAAGGATATAGTCCATCTTGTTTAATCGAAAATTTTAATATAAGCAAAGGAACTTCAAGAATGGATTCAGGCGGTATTGGAAAAGCTTCAATTACTTTTGTTAACGAAGCTAATACTGGGCAATATAGCGAGGCAACAATTGATTTTTCTTGTTTTGAAGGAGAAATGCATTCGCGTTTTAATATATCAGGAATATAATTTGCCATTTTACAATTTTATGCAATTTCTATCTCTGTTAGCTCAACTTTCAGAGGTAGAAATTAAAACTCTTATGGAATATAAAGATTTATTATTAAAAGCATTGTCATCTTTAAATGAATCAAAAACATTTGATGTAAAAGAATGCGCGCGACTTGTTAACACTCTTGAAGAAACTTTTTTAGATAAACTACAAATAGAAGAAAGCAAAAAGAAAGAAATTTGCAAAAATATCATCAAAATACTAAAAAATCATTGGAAAATGTTTTTTTGAAAGCTAGATGGTGTCAAGGGGGAGACTTGAACTCCCGACCTCCGGCTTATGAGACCAGCGCTCTAGCCAGCTGAGCTACCCTGACATAAAAAAGAAGTTAAAATTATACTTTATTTTGCTTAACATTTTATAAAACATTTATTTTATAAATTTTTCAACTTTTTTGTGATAAAAATATGAAATTATATTAGAAAGGATTTTTATGCAAATAAGCTCAAGTTATAACAATGCTTTTTATACACAAAATCCTTATCAAAACAAAGACAAAGAAGAAACCAAAGAAAACATTTCAGAAAAAGAAAATCCACAGCAAATAAAAGAAAATGATAACAATCAAGAAAAAGATGAAAAAACTCAAAAAGTCAATGGCAAAGACTTAAGCAACGAGGAAGTAAAACAAGTACGAGAACTTGAGAAAATCGACAGAGAAGTAAGAGCTCATGAAGCAGCCCACCAAGCAGCTGGTGGAGCTTTAGCTGGTGCTGCGAGCTTTGGCTATACAAGAGGTCCTGATAATAAAATGTATGCAGTCGAAGGGGAAGTGCCTATAAGAATGCAAAAAGGTAATACTCCTGAAGAAACTATAGCAAATGCAATGCAAGTAATTGCTGCAGCTATGGCACCAGCTGATCCTAGCCCACAAGATTACAAAGTAGCAGCTAATGCTATGCAAATACAAAATGACGCACGCGCTGAACAAGCTAAGATAAAGGCAGAAGAACTAAAAGCACAAAATGAAAAAAGCGAAAATGAGAATGAGGAAAAAACAAATTCAAATTCCAAAGCTATAAAATCATACACACAAAATGTATCACAAGATTACATAGGAAGTCAGTATAACAAAAGTGCATAGTGGCAGAGAGGAAGGGATTCGAACCCTCGGTGAGTTGCCCCACACACGCGTTCCAGGCGTGCTCCTTCGACCGCTCGGACACCTCTCTAAAATTAAAAATTATAACTTATTTTTTTAAATTTATAATAAAAATTTTATAGACTTTCTGGGTATTTAATCTTGAGTATAAAATTTGCAGTCAAGATATGATTAAACTTTATAATGTTAAAATAAAAATAAAATATTTATTTTATTATTTAAAAACAAAAAGAGAATAGTTATGATAAAAAAACTACTTATACTTTTTTTAAGTCTTGTTTGTACTTATCAAGCACAGGCTGTTTTAAACAAAGAAAGCCTTGGAGAAGGCTTTGGAAATACAAGAAGTGAAGCGATTAAAAACGCTATTAATGATGCCTTGGGAAAAACAGAAGGTTTAAAACAAGTCAAATTAAAAAAATTTGAATTTAATTTTAATGGAAATTTTAATATAGGTTATGATGAAGAACTTGACTTTGTTAGTAATGGTGTTTTTAATAGTTATGATATAAAGTCTCTAACTCAAACAAATCAAAGTGAATTTCATGCAAAAGTTTTAATCTATAAAAAACTTTATAGCGACAAAAGTCTTGAAAACAAAAGCTCTCTAATCATCATTAATAGAATCAAAACTGGACTTTCAGCCAAATTTGAACAAGAACTTTTAAGTGTTTTACTTCAGAATAAAAAATTTAAAATCTTAGACAAAACAAATCTTGATCTTTATAATCAGGAAAAATTTTTGCTTTCCAAAAATTCAAGCGATGAAGAACTTGTAAAGCTTTATAAGACTTTAGAAGCTGATTTTTTGCTCATTTTAAACCCAAAAATACAACAAATACAAAATGAAAACAACACTCAATCTTATGATATTATCATTGATTATCGCTTAATAGAATTTGCTACAAATGAAAGCAAATCTTCTAATACTCTAGAGTTTAAAATGAGCTCTACAAGCAATTCAAGCAAGCAAAAAGCCCTTAGGGGTATTGCTACAAAAATTACAGAAGATATTTTTAAACATTCTAAAGACGATCAAGAAGAAGAAACAGAGCAAGGTTTAGACGCAAACTATCAAATCAACAATGAGGGTGGAGTTAATTTAGGTTTTTAGCCTCTAAAAACTCACACCTTTTGCAAAGCTCGGCTTTTAAAATTCCTTGCTTAAATCCTTCTTTTAATTCCATATATAAAGACGAATTTAAAAGCTCATTAAAATCTTTTTCAAAGCAATTTCCTAGTTTTATATCCCCTTTAGTATCCAAACAACAAGGCACTAAAGTTCCATCACTTAAAATAGCAATTTGCCCATTTAAAGCATGACAAAACCCTTTCTCTCTAACAACCTCATCTTTCAAAGAAGGCCATTTAAAAAGCCTAGCTTGGTGTAAGATAATATGCCTTTCTAAGCGATTTTTAGCTTTTTGCTTTTGAATTTTTATTTTAAAAATTTGCTCTAAAAAATCATAAATTTTCTCATTTTCCAAAGGTGGGTTGAAATTTTTATCTAAATTCCAAAGTCTTAGGTTAATAAAAGAATTATTTTTATTTTCTAAGTGCAAAAAAATAAGCTTCAAAATAGGCTCAAAGTATTCTTTTAAACTCATTTTACTTTGAGATAAAAAAGCACCTAAGGAAATATTGATTTGTCGTACGTTTTTAGAGTCTAAAATGAGTTTTATCTTCTCATCATCAAAATAAAACCCACTTGTAGTAAGCTCTATTTGCATATTAAATTTTAAAGCTATTTTTAGATACTCCGTTAAATTTAAAATCCTTAAAGGATCTCCAAGCACGTGAAAAGTAAAAAGCTTGGCATGATTATGCACGCTTTTGCAAATTTTTTCAAAATTTTCAAGGCTCATTTGTTTTCTTTGGGCTTTTTGGCTAGGACAAAAATCACATTTTAACCCGCAAATATCACTTAATTCTATATAAATTTTCTCAAAATGCATAATCACTCTTTTTAAAAAGCTCAAGTGTTTTTAGAGCAAGTTTTGAAAGAGCAAGATGCTCTAAATCTTTATAAGAAAATGCTTTTGCTTTTAAATCTTCAAAATCATCATCTTTTAAAAAATACACCATAACATTGATTTTATATTTAGTATAAGAATGTTTAAATTCTCCTATAAATTTTGCTTTTTTTTGATTTTTATATTCTAAAAAATTATACATATTAAAATACAATTTTTCCTCACTTTTAACAAGTAATAATTGCTCATTTTTTTGCACTATAAGTATTTTTAAAACAATGTTTTCATATTGAATTTTTTTAGATGAGTTAAATTTTTCATGTTCATTTTTTCCAGCACAAAAACCCTTTAAAGGACAAATTTCACATTTTGCATTTTTAGGCAAGCAAACCAAAGCCCCTATATCTAGCAAAGCTTGATTATGATCAAATGCATTATCATGGTTTAAAAACTTTTTTGCTTTTTGCACTAAAATCTTAGAGTTTGGATTTTGTAAGCCATAAAATCTACTCAAAACTCTTTTAATATTTGCATCCACAAAAGACTTAGCTTGCAAAAAGCCAAAACAAGCTATAGCTCCGGCTGTATATTCTCCAATACCAGGAAGTTTTTGAAGCTCTTTAATCTCAAATGGTAATTTTGCATCAAATTCTTGCACACAAATTTTTGCGCATTTGTGCATATTTCTAGCTCTGGTATAATACCCAAGTCCTTGCCAAGCTTTTAAAACCTCATCTTCACTTGCCATAGAAAGTACTTTTAAAGAAGGAAATTTAGCTAAAAACTGAAAATAATAATTTTGTAAAACACTTTTTACCTGAGTTTGCTGAAGCATAATCTCACTAACATAAACAGCATAAGCAATATCAATATTTTTTAGTTTTTTTAAATCATCCTCGCTACCATATTTTCTATACTCTTCGTGTAAAATACGCCAAGGAAGGCTTTTCCTGCCATTTTGTTCATACCATTTTAAAATACTTTTATGAATTTTTTGCATCAAGACTTTCTTTATTTTTCAAAAATTATACAATCTATTCTTAAAGGCTTTATGTTAAAATTAAAAAAATATTTTTAAAAAGGAGCAAAAATGAAAAGTTTTTTAAAAGGCTTAGGCTTAGGACTACTTTGTTTGATATTATTTGTACTAGGAGTGGTTTTTAACACTGAATTTTTAGGCTTAAAAAATCACGATAAACAAAATATAGAATTTTCAAGAAACATAGAAGTATCTAATGAAATTATGCCAAATATCTTTAATGCTACTTTAAATTTTAGTGCTAGCGAGGAGCTTAGTAAAAAAACCATTGTTTCTAGTGAAGAAAAAAATCATATTGCTAAAACATTTAAAGAAATCTCAGATCGTATTGCTAAAGAAAATTATTGTAAAGGTGGAAGTTATACTTTAGAACCAAGTTATAATTACTATCAAGGAGTAAAAACATTAAATGGATATAGATTACACTCTAATTTTACTTGTCAAATCCCGCAAAACAAAAATAAAGACTATGAAAATCTTATAAAAGATATAGAAAATATTAGTGCTACCAATGCTTTAATTTCTTTTAACACCAAAGCCTTACAAGCTGGTTTTGATAAAGCTATTTTAGAAGCAAACAAAGAAGATTTATATGATCTTGCATTTAAAAAAGCTTTTGAAAAGGCTCAATATTATTCTAAAACTCTAGCAAAAACTTGCATGATAAAAAATATTCATTTTGATAGTTGCAATGTTAAATACAACTCCCCAAATTTAGCAGCTAGTGCAGATAGTGTTGTATTGCCTATTATCAAAAGTGAAGAACAAAACTTAAAAGCTAATGTACTTTTTGTTTGTCAATAAATTTCATTTTGGCTTTATTTTGAGCTTTTATAATTTCTCATCATTAATTTAAAGGAGAAACAATGAAAAAAATTGTAAGTTTATTTATAGTGGGTTCTTTGGCTGCTTCATTTGCCATAGGAGCTGATTTTTCCAAAAAAAGCAATGATGAGATTTTAAATCTTGCAAAAAGTGTAAAAGCGCAAGATCAAGCTGATTTGGTTATTGAGATGAAAAAAAGAATGAATGAAATGAAATACAAAGATGCAAAAGATTTTCATCAACAATTTAGAGCTAATTTACACGAAAACATCTCTAAACTTTCTACTCAAGAAAGAAACCAAAGAAGAGTTATCGTTCAAGAAGATATGCAAAAACTAACCGATGAAATGAGCGGCAAAGAAATAAGAGAGTTAAATTTGCATCATTACAACAATGCCCATTCCCATAAAAATCATCATGGTTTAAGATCACACCATGCAAATTGTCCGATGAGATAAAATGGCAGCAAAAATTCTGCTCTTAGAAGATGATTTAAGTTTAAATGAAATTATAAACGAAGCCTTAAGTGATGAGGGCTTTAAAGTCTCTTGTGTATATGATGCACAAGAGGCACTAGAAAAAGCTTATGAAGAAAATTTTGATCTTTGGATTTTTGATGTTAAAGTTCCAAAAGGCAACGGCTTTGAAGTTTTAAAAGAATTAAGAGAAAGTGCTAAAAACACCCCTGCTATATTTTTAACTTCTTTATCTATGCTTGATGATGTAAAACAAGGATTTTTATCAGGTTGTGATGATTATATTAAAAAGCCTTTTGATATAGATGAATTAATTATCCGTGTCAAAAATATCATTAAAAGAAATTTTAGCCACCAAAAAGAAGATTTGATTTTGCTTAACTCCTCAAAAAATATTTCTTTTGATCCGCTTAATAAAACTCTTTATCAAGATAAAACAATCATCAATCTTACCAACAAAGAAAAAGAGCTCTTAGCCTTGCTTTTAAAAAAACGCCCACACTTTGTAAGCATAGAAACCATTTTTGATGAAATTTGGAGTTTGGATGAAGAGCCAGCAATTATGAGCCTTAGAGTTTATGTAAAAAATTTAAGAAAAATTCTTGGCAAAGACCTTATTATCAATCAAAGAAACATAGGCTATGCCATAAGGCTAGAAAATGAAAAGTGAAAATTTTAATAATACTATTTTTAAAATTCTAGCCCTTTATATCATCACAAGTGGTGTATTTCTAACAATTTTTTTTATCACTTTTTATCAAAAAGAAGCAAACTACATACGATTAAATCAAATAACACATTCATACACTCACTATAATTATATTTTGCAAAATATCATCGAAGCAAGACACGATAGAACATATTTAAATCAAGAAGATTTTTCCTATATATCCAAAAGACTCAACACTCAATTTGCCATTATCGCAAATAACCAAGTTATTTTTAGCAATTTAACTTTCGATGCTTTAAAAATATTAACACAACTTAAAAAAAATGATTTTATTTACAATGAAAACAAAAGATTATTTATAGATTTTTCAAGGATTAGAAATCTCAACACCTATATAGACACAAGTAATCTAAAAAAACCAAAACACCATTCTCATTTCTTAAGACATAAAAATATTCATATCATTATAGAAACTGATGATCTTGGTTTTAAAAAAGAGCAATACCGCAAAGATAATTATAATAATCTAGACATCAATGATTTTGCCGATGAACTTTGGAAATTAAAATTAAAAACTATTTTTTATACTCTTATATGTATTTTGTTGCTTGCTATGGTTGCTTATATACTCATCTTACTTGTCTTTAAAAATATCAAAGAACAATTTAAAGCACTTAATGATTTTATCAAAGACACTACGCACGAAATTAATACGCCTTTAAGTGTGATTTTAGCTAGTATTAAAAAATTTGATGATACAAATTTAAATCCAAATAACATAAAAAAACTAAATCATATCAAACTAGCAAGTAAAAATTTAAACCACATCTATCAAAATCTCATAGCCTTGAATTTTTTCTTGCAAAAAGAAAATACAAAAGAAGATATCAATTTAAAAGAGCTTTTGGAACAAAGGTTAGAATACTTTGAAACTTTAATCACGCAAAAAAATCTCATCATTGAAAAAAATCTTTTAGAGCAAAACTTTTATGCTAATAAAGAAGAAATGCAAATTTTAATCGATAATCTTTTAAGCAATGCCATAAAATACACCAATGCTCATAAAAAAATCTATATTTACTTAAAAGAAAAAACACTTACCATTAAAGATGAAGGTCAAGGTATGAGTACTAAGGAAATAGCTCAAATTTTTACACGCTATAAACGCTTTAATCAAGATCAAGGTGGCTTTGGCATAGGTTTAAACTTAGTCAAGCAAATAGCTGATAAAAACAATATCAACATTAAAGTTTTAAGCAAAGAAAATGAGGGAAGTGAGTTTATACTTTCTTGGTAAGGATAAAAATGGATATTTGTTTAGAAAAAATAAAAATAGAACAAACTTGGAAAGAATTTTTAAAAGATGAGTTTTTAAAACCTTATTTTTTAGAGATAAAAACTCATTATATCAATGCCTTAAGCGAAAGAAAAACTATATATCCGCCAGCAAATTTAATCTTTAATGCATTTAACCTAGCTCCTTTACAGGATTTAAAAATCATACTTTTAGGACAAGATCCTTATCACAACCCTCATCAAGCTATGGGTTTAAGCTTTAGCGTACCAATGGGAGTTAGAATTCCTCCATCTTTGCTTAATATCTACAAAGAATTACAAGATGATTTAAACATTCCTATAGCAAGGCATGGAGATCTTAGCAAATGGGCTAAACAAGGAATTTTACTTTTAAACTCTATCTTAAGCGTAGAAGCAAACAAACCTGCTTCACATGCACATTTTGGCTGGCAAAAATTTACCGATGCAGTTATATCAAAACTTAGCGATGAAAAAGAGGGATTAGTGTTTTTGCTTTGGGGAAATTATGCTAAAAATAAAAAAGTTTTAATCAACCCTCAAAAACACTTTATCCTAGAAGCAGCACATCCATCACCTTTAGCAAGGAATGCTTTTTTAGGTTGTAAACATTTTTCAAAAAGCAATGAAATTTTATTAAAACTTGGCAAAAGTCCTATTGATTGGGATTTAAACTCATAATTTACTTTAAGCCTATATACTTTAATGAAATTTTTTATAAAGGATAAATATGAATTGCCCAGTTTGTGCAAATACAGCTTTATTAATGAGCGAAAGAAATGGAGTTGAGATTGATTATTGTCCAAAATGCCGTGGTGTTTGGCTTGATCGTGGTGAACTTGATAAAATCATAGAAAGAAGTACATCTCAAAGCACGCCACAACAATCTCAACAACCAAATTACAACCAACAAGCAAACTACCATCACAATAGTGGTTATAAATATAAGAAAAAAGAAAGTTGGCTTGGAGAATTATTTGACTTTTAAGCCAAAAGGCTTAAAAGTTTTACTTAAACCCTCATTTTTACTTCTATATTATATTATTTATCAAAAAATACTTTTTATTAATAATATATGCTACAATAAAATAATTTTTAACAAAAGGAGAGAAAATGAGAAAAATAATTCTAGGATCTTTACTAGCATCAAGTTTTTTAATTGGGGCAAATTTGGAAAATTTTGATCCAAAAGCACAAAAAGATCATTTAGTTATCAAAATGGAAATTCTTGACAAAAATGCCAACAAAAACGCAGGTGAAGTAGTAGCAGTACAAACTCCTTATGGGGTAGCATTTTACCCAAATCTTCAAGGTTTAGAAAGTGGAATTCATGGTTTTCATGTTCATGCAAACGCTGATTGTGGAGCAACTGATAAGGGTTTAGGTATGAAGGCTGGTGGTCACTGGGATCCTGAAAAAACTGACGCACACTCAAGTCCATGGGATGATAAAGGCCACAGAGGTGATTTACCACCACTTTATGTAGAAAAAGATGGCAAAGCAACTAATCCTGTATTAGCACCAAAAATCAAAACTCTTGATGAGCTTAAAAATCACTCTTTAATGATACATTTTGGAGGAGATAATCATAGCGATCATCCTGCAGCACTTGGCGGTGGTGGCGCTAGAATGGCTTGTGGAGTTATTAAATAATACACATACTAAAGGCTTTTTGCCTTTAGTATTATTTAAAAAGCTTAGTAAAATCTAAATCATTCATAAAATCATGGCTTGATCCGCCAAAACTTTGACTAGGACTATAAGTAGCAATAGCCACTGCAAGCTCGCTAAGCATAGAAGCTATTTCTTCTCTTTTATCTATTATATAAGCTTTCATACCTTCATAATCACTAGTTTCTAAAATTTTTAAAGGGTTGTAAATTTCAAAAGCAAAAGCCTTTGAGCCTACATTTACATTATAATTATTATCAAATAAAGCATTTCCTAAAAACGAGCAATTATCTACTATTTTTAAACTTTCACTTGCAATTAATACTTTATCTTGCACATCTTCATAATTTTTATCTTCTAAAAGTTTTGAAATTTTTTTCAACGAAGAATCTAAAATTTGCAAAGCACCAACAAAATCATTTGCATCGGTAATATCTTCGCTAAATTTTTGTGTTTGATGCTTTAAATTTGCACCATCTATATTTGAACCTACTTGTCCTAAATGCTTTTGTAAGATTTCTAATTCATCTCTCATAATACACCTTCCTTGTTATTGCTACAACAAGAAAAGCATTTTTTATTCCAAATTTTGATCTACCCAAACTCTAAAATCTTTAGCAAAAAGTAAAAAAACCTCATCGTAGTTTTGGATTAAATTTTGGGGATTATTATCATTTAATTCTTTTTCGTAGTAAAAATACTTACTTGCTATAAGTTTTTTAGTGTTTATTTGCACCAAATTTAAATTAATGCCTAATTTTATTTTAGAATGCACCTCATCACTAAAATCTTGCTCTAAAATATCTACTTTACTTTCTAAAACATAATCAGCACTAGCTAGACTATCTTGATTTAAAATCGCTTTAAATACTCCTAAATCTTGCAAATGAAATTCCAAAAAAGTTTTAATCATCAAAGCAGGATTTTCTTTCCAAAAATGATAAACATAAGCATTAACAATATGATTTTTTTTATAAAAAATTTCATTAGTATAAGATAAGCCCTTAGGTAAAGAAACCATGATGGTAGAATTTTTTACTTTATTTTGACTTTGCTCTAGCTTTTCTAAATTAATGCTAAAATATTTATTTGCAGGCAAAGTTTGATTTGGACTAATCAAAGAACAAGCACTGAAAAAAATAGCTATTAAACTAATATATAAAAATTTCATTTTATTCTCCTGGAGCATATTGAATAACTTTATCTTTATAAATCACATCTGAAGGATTTTGCTTTAAATTTTTTAATAATTGTGTAAAATCTAAAAACAAAACTCTTAAAATATCTAGATTTTCATTTAAAAGCATTCTACTTTTATTAAGCTCATTAAGTTGGCCATTAGCATTATTTAAAAAATTTGAAAAATCATCTGAACTTTTACCAAGTTTAGAGCTTGTTTTATTTAAATTTTCCAAAAATACTGGTGTTTTAGTATTTAAATACGCAGAAAACTCAGATGTATTTTGTAAAATACGCTCTATGTTTTTTAAATTTTTATCACTTAAAAGACTTTCTAGTTTTATTTTTGAACTGGTAATTAATTCTAATAAATTTGAAGTTTGTTTATCTATGCTTGCAAAAAAACTTTCTTTTGATTTTATAATAGGATATACATCACCATCTGCTTTTAAAACACTAGCTTCCTCGCTACCTCCTGCAAGCTGAATAAACTTAAATCCTGTTATACCTTGAATTTGTAAGCTTGCATAAGTATCTGTTTTAACCGCTAAATCAGAATCAAGCTTGACTAAGATTTTAACTCTTAGTTGATTACTTGAACTATCTATGCTAATATTTTCAACACTTCCAACATCCACTCCTAAAAATTTAACCGGAGCTTTGACACTAAGCCCTGCAACTGATTCTTCCATATAAATTTCATAATATTTAAAAGATTTTTCATCTTTTAAATTTCCATACCACACTATAAAAAACAAACTGATAAAAAATAACACACAAACAAAAATTCCGATCAAAATATAATTTGCTTTATTTTCCATTATTGCATAAACCTCTCATAAAGTCTTGGATTTTGCTCTTGCAAGGCCTCAACATTTCCCAAAAAACCAACTTTTTTATTCTCTATAATCAAAAAGCGATTTAATACATTTTTCATACTTTCTTTATCATGAGTAATTAAAATCACACATAATTTAAAGCTTTGTTTTAAACTCAAAAGCAACTCATCAAATTCTCTCGAACTATAAGGATCAAGCCCCGAAGTTGGCTCATCTAAAAAAAGCAATTTAGAATCAAGCGCCAAAGCTCTAGCTATGGCCACTCTTTTTTTCATACCCCCACTTAATTCACTTGGATAAAGCTTAGCTACACTCTCATCAAGCCCCACCATCTTAAGCTTCATCATGGCTATTTCTTTGATATCGTTTTTGTTAAGTTTTGTATATTCAACTAAAGGTATACTAATGTTTTCAAGTATATTAAAAAAGCTAAATAATGCTCCATATTGAAAAACAACACCCCATTGTTTTTGTAAAAATAAAGCATCTTCATCGCTTATATTTTTTAATCTCTTGCCTAAAATTTCATACTCACCCTTGTCAAAATGCTCAAGCATTAACATTTGTCTTAAAAGTACAGATTTGCCACTACCACTACCACCTAAAATGCCAAAAATTTCATTATCTTGCACTTCAAAGCTAATATCTTCATGTACACATTTACTTCCAAAATAAGTGCTGATATCTTTAGCCTTTATAATCAAAATCCAGCCTTTGTTAAAAATACAGAAAAAATCGCATCAAAAGCTATCACCCAAAAAATAGCATTTACAACACTTTTTGTCGTATAAACACCTATACTTTCGGTGGTTTTTTGCACAAAAAATCCTCTAAAACAAGCAATAGAAGCAATCAAAAATCCAAAAATAGGTGCCTTTATAAGTCCTATGATGATATGTTTAAGCTCCACTGCTTCTTTAAAGCGACTCATAAACTCACTCGCACTAATTTCTAAACTAAACCAAGCAACTACAATTCCACCTATAATACTTAAAATATCAGCTACTATTACCACTAAAGGCATGGCAAGTGCTAAGGCTAAAACTCTAGGTAAAATGATAAACTCACTTTCTTTAAAACCCATAGTTTTCATCGCATCAATTTCATCAGTAAGTTTCATCACTCCAATTTGAGCTGTATAAGAACTTGCACTCCTACCAGCTATAACAATAGCACTAATTAATGGTGCAAGTTCTCTAGTAGCAGAAATTCCCATTAAATCGACAATGTAAATATTAGCTCCAAATTGTGCAAGTTGATACGCAGCTTGATAAGCAAGCACCACACCCACAAGTAATGAGGTTAGCATAATAATAGGCAAAGCATTAATAGCACTATTTTCTACATGGTATAAAAATGCCTTAAAGCGAAGTTTTTTAGGGTTTAAAAGTGTTTTAAAACAAGTATAAATAATAAGTCCTATGAAATTTAAAAACTGCACCAAAAGCGTAAAAGATTCAACAACCTTTTTTCCTAAATTTTCAAAAAAATCTTTGATTGTTTTTTTATTTTCATGAGAATTATGAAAACTTTTATAGTGTTTTTGACAAAGTTCAAAAAGCTTAGCATGTTCACTTTTAAGATTTACTCTACTAAGTTCAAAACCTTTTTGCTTAAGTTCATTTTCTAAAGCTAGAAAATACCTAATCCCAGCAGTATCTATAAAATCTAAATTTGTAAAATCAAAAATAATATTTTTTTGAGTAGGAAAATCTAATTTTTCCAATTTTCCTACGCTAGTTTTATCCCATATACCAAAGACGCTAAAAATGCATTCTTGATTTTTAATGTCTTTGATGATTTTATTTTTCATTACATAAACTTAAAACATATGAGCTTAATTTTTCCTCACTAAATCCAAAATGCTCAAATACATCTTTATCTTTACCACTCTCACCAAAACTTTCTATACCATAAAGCTCATCACAAATTCTATAAAGCTCGTTTGAATTTGCAGCTTCCACGCCTATAACCTTACCTTGTAAAATTCTTTCTTTATAAGATTTTTCTTGAGCGATAAATAATTCATAACAAGGCATAGAAACCACATTAGCAATCACACCTTTTTCTTTTAAAGCCTTAGCTACTTTTAAACATAATGATACTTCACTACCGCTTGCTAAAAGTGTAAATTGCGCATTTGCGTTTTCTTCTAATAAATAAGCCCCATTTTCCACATCTCCAAAAACAGGCTCGCTTAAAGCGCTTAATTTTTGACGTGATAAAACAAAAACGCTTGGCATATTAGTTTTAAGTGCAATCTGCCATGCTTTGACATTTTCAACCCCATCAGCTACTCTAAATGTCAATGAATTTGGCATAGCTCTAAAAGTGCTAAGTTGCTCTATAGGTTGGTGCGTTGGGCCATCTTCGCCAACCCCTATACTATCATGAGTAAAAATGAAAAAGTGTTTAACCCTCATCAAAGCTGCTATTCTTGCAGCAGGTTTTAAATACTCACTAAATATAAAAAAGGTAGCACAATAAGGCAAAAACAAACCATATCTAGCAAAAGCATTTGATATAGCAGCCATTGCATGCTCTCTTATTCCATAGTGGATATTTTTTCCATTTGGAAAATCCCCCATATCTTTAAGCTCGGTTTTATTTGATGGACCTAAATCTGCACTACCACCTAAAAATCCCGGTAAAGCTTTAGCGATAGTATTTAAAATCATACCATTGCTATCTCTAGTAGCTAGATCTTTTCCTTTAAAATCAGGAAATTGTATTTTTGAAAAATCAGGCTCTAAAAGCTCTTTTAGCAATGCTTGTTTTTCTGCATTTAAATTTTGCACTTTTTGATTCCACTTAGCTTGTGCTAAATCTCCAAGCTCTATTGCGGCATTAAAGCGAATTTTAACTTCTTCTGGAATTTCAAAAGTTTTTTGTGGATCAAAACCTAAAGCCTCTTTTGCTTTTTTAATAAGCTCTTCACCCAAAGGCGCTCCGTGAGAATGATGACTTCCTTCAAGCTCCAAAGCTCCTTTAGCTATGGTAGTATGAGCGATAATTAAACAAGGTTTTTTACTTTCTTTAGCTGTTTTTAATGCTAAATCAATTTGCTCAAAATCATGCCCATCTATCTCAAGCACTTCAAAATTTTGCGCTCTAAAACGCTCTTTTACATTTTCATTAAAGGCAATAGCCACATCACCTTCGATTGAAATATTATTACTATCATAAATGATGATTAAATTATCAAGTTTGTGAAGTCCTGCTAAAGAACAAGCCTCATAAGAAATTCCTTCTTGTAAATCTCCATCACCACATAAACAATATACTTTGTGATTGATAATATCCTCGCCCAAAAGCAAACTTGCTTTTTTAGCCGCCATAGCAAAACCAACCGCATTTGCAATGCCTTGTCCTAAAGGTCCTGTAGCAATTTCAACACCTGGGGTAAAAATTTCAGGATGACCTGGGGTTTTAGAGTGTAATTGACGGAAATTTTTTAAATCCTCTAAACTTACATCATAACCACTCAAATGTAAAAAGCTATAAAGCAAAGCGCTTGCATGACCGCCTGAAAAGACTAATCTATCGCGGTTTAACCATGTAGGATCTTTTGGATTATGCACTAAATGAGTACTTAAAACACTCATAATATCTGCTAAACCCATAGGTGCACCTGGATGGCCTGAATTTGCCTTTTGTATCATATCCGCACATAAAAATCTTATAGTGTTGGCTTGTTTTTGTAACATTGTTTAACCTTTTAAATATTTATCAATCAAAATTTGAAGCTCATTAGCAAGCTTAGAATCTAAATTTTTCATTTTTTCTTCGCATAAAGCTATTTTATCATCTTTTGCCTTTTTAGCACCTTCTAAACCCAAAAGTTTTACAAAAGAATTTTTATGCAAATCATTATGAGTTGGCTTTCCTGCTTCTTGCGTTTCTAAAGTCGCATCGATAATGTCATCTTTGATTTGAAAAACTAATCCTATCAAAAGCCCTATTTCATAAATTTGCTCACATTCTTTTTCTTCTAATTCACAAATTTCACAGCCCATTTTTAAAGCTGCTGCAATCAATCTTGCAGTTTTATGAATATGCAAAAACTCAACTTGTTCTAAATTTAAAGGTATATCTTCAAAATAACAATCAATAGCCTGACCAATGATCATACCACCAAGCCCTGCATTAAAAGCTAAAGTTTCTATGAGTTTTAATCTAATATTTTCTTTTAAATCAAGTCTTGAAAGTAGTAAAAAAGCTTGGGTATTTAAAGCATCGCCTACTAAAATAGCCGTAGTTTCATCATATTTTTTGTGTAAAGTTTGCTTTCCTCTGCGTAAAGAAGCATTATCCATGGCAGGCAAATCATCATGTATTAAAGAGTAAGTATGGATAAATTCCAAAGCCAAAGCTGCATTTAAAGCCTTTTCAAACAAAGCAGGATTTTTAGCATTAACTATACCCAAAAGAAGTTGGGCTCTAAAATGCTTCCCACCAGCTTCTAACATCCATTTTAAAGCCTCATTGAAAAATGGATGAAAGCTTTGAGTTTTAGGAAAATTTTGCTCTAAATGTTGTTTGAATTTTTCTAAAATCACTTATTTAGCCTTATAAAAAAGTCAAAGTATCCTTTATTAAAATGCTCAAAATCATTATTTTTCGCTGAAGGGATATTGCTTGCTTGTCTTGAAACTAAAACATCAAAAGTATTAGCTTGAGTTAATATGGTTTGAAGCTCATTGAAATTGTTGATTTTTTGATTATTAATTCTTAAAATTTTATCCCCTTTTAAAAATCCAGCCATTTGCGCTTTAGAATTTGGAGTTACCTCTGTAATATTCATTTTCATATCTACGCGCAATCCTAGATTGCTATAAAAAGAAGTTGGCTTAGCTTGAACTACTTTTTTAGGCTTAGCAAATATACCCAAATCTTTATCAAAAACTGTCGTAGAAATATTGACATCTTTATTATCCCTTAGCATATTAAAATACAAAGTTGCACCACGATCAGCAAATAAAATTTTCTCATTTAATTTTCTTATATCATCATAAACTTGTCCATCTACACTCACAAGCTCATCATTAAGTAAAAATTGTCCATTTTTACGTACATTTTTAACATAAATTTTGCCATCACGCATATCAAAATCCACACCTATATCACCCCAATAAACATCAGGATATTTTGCAAAGTGTTTTAAATAGCGATTACCTATAAGTTTGCCATCTTCTAAGCTTATACCAAGCATTTTACAACATGGTGAGTTAAGCTCTCCGATTTTAGAAGTAAAATCAAGTTGATCACGCTCTGTTAAACTTTGTCCAAAATACTTCAAATGCCCTATGTAGCTTTGATTATTATCTAAAATTCCCACCCAGCTATTGCGTGTTAATTCTTCTTCATTTCCCATAGGTGCTGGGATTAAACTAAAATCAGTTTTTACTAAATATAAATTTAAATAAGGATCATATTTAGTATAGCTGTTTAATTTTGCATTTTTAGTTTTAACTACTGCTAGGGTGTTTTCATTTAAAGCAAAAGCAGGTAAGCCTTCATAAATTAACATACTAGCTTTATTTTTTTCATAACAACCCAAAAAATCATTAAAAGTCGGTCTTGGCACAGCAAAAAGTACACCAGTTATACCCAAAATACAAAGTAAAATTCTCATAGCATTCCCATTCCGCTAAATAAATTACTAGCCATTGATTTTTTATTTTGTTCTACCATTTTCATCACATCATTCATCGCTGCGATTAATAAAATTTGCATAGATTCTTTATCTTCAAGCAAAGAATCATCAATATTTATATCGATGATTTCACCTTTTCCATTAGCGCTAACTTTTACTAAACCACCGCCACTTTTTGCGCTAAATTCTTTTTTTAAAGCTTCTTGCTCTAATTCATTTGCTTTTTCTTGAGCCTTAGTTAAAAGCTCACCCATTTTAGAAAAATCCATATTTTCAAACATTTATTTTCCTTCTTTTAATATCTCTAATACCACTTCTTTATCATTAAAAGGATATTTTACTCCTTTAATCTCTTGATAAGTCTCATCACCCTTACCCAAAATCACTACAAAATCATTTTTCGTTTTAAGCTCTAATGCTTTTTTTATCGCTTCTTTTCTATCGCATTCTATAAAAACACTCTCATCTTTTTCTATCCCACTTAAAATATCATTAATGATATCCATAGGCTCTTCTGAGCGTGGATTATCACTTGTGATGATGAGTTTTTTAGCATAATGTTTGGCGATTTTAGCCATTAATGGACGCTTAGTTTTATCCCTATCTCCCCCTGCTCCAAAAACCACAATCAAATCGCGATATTTTAAAGCATCTAAAACTTTTTCTATACCATCGGGCGTATGAGCAAAATCCACAATCACATCTTTTGCAACTACTTGCATTCTACCCTCAATGCCGCCAAAATTACTAATGGCCTTTTCAAGTTCTTTTAAATTTGGCTTAACAAGTTCATTCACACAAGCACTTGCAGCCAAAAGATTATAAAGATTAAAAAGCCCCACTAAAGAAGAATCAATCATAAAAGTTTCTTTGCCAAAATTTACCACAGCTTCAATGCCATTTTTTAAAGCATAAGCTTTGATATGATAATAACTTGGATTTTCTACTCCATAAGTAAAAGCACCTTTGACATTAAAATTTATAGCTTTTGCGTCTTTATTGATAAATTTCATACACTCATCGGTAAAAAAACTTTCTTTTGCCGCTTGATAGTTTTGAAAGCTTCCATGAAAATCTAAATGATCTTGAGTGATATTTGTAAAAATTTTAGCCTTAAACTCAAGCCCTTCAATGCGGTTTTGTACCAAAGCATGTGAGCTTACTTCCATAATTAAAAATTCACATTTTTCCTTACTTGCTAAAGATAAAAGCTCTAAGGTTTGCAAAATAGGAGCAGTAGTTAAGCCTTTTGGAATGATATTTTTATCATTTATAAAACTACCCCTAGTTCCCATCAAGGCACATTTATAACCTAAATCAAGCAAGATAGAATAAATAGCCCCCGCAGTAGTTGTCTTGCCATTTGTGCCTGTAATGCCTATGATTTTTATATTTTCATCTATATTTAAAAGTTTCTTGCACTCAGCTATATTTATAACTTTTGCTTGTTTTTCTAAAGCTTGATGAAGAAATTTTTCATTTTGAGCAGTTTTTAAGAAAAAACAATCTTTTTCGCATTCATTAGAATTATCACAAATGAAAGTATTTTCAATCTTTACTATCATAATTTAATTCCTTGATTTTCTCACTAAGCTTGATAAATCTATAATTAGAATAAAAATGCACCGAAACATCTTCCATATAAGCTACAAGCATATCTTTATAACCATGCTCTAAAAGTTTTTCTAAAAAATCCACAAAATCTTCTTTATCATTAATGATAAGTTTATTTGATATTATAACATTTTCTAAAGCCTGTTTAAACCCAACTTTTGCTTCACTAAGTAAAAAATCTTGATAACTCAACCCCTCAAAGTCTTCACTTTCTTCTTCAAACTGCACACTTTGACTAAGATTAATGAGTTTTTCTAAGTCTTTATCTACTTTAGTATTTTTATAATTTTGCATAAAAAACTCAAAAAACACAAAAGCTTCTTCAGGACTTTTTAATGCCAAATCACAAATATTAATAAAAGTTAAAAGTCTTTTATTTTTACGCTTTTCATAAGCAAGAGAAAAATACATCTTAGCGTTTTTAAAATCTTTTTTATAAAAGCATTCTATGGCTATTTTTTTATAATTTTGCAAATTCGCTTTCCCCGCCTGCTAAATTTACTATAGTAATATCTGGGTGTATGTCGATTTTAAGCTGTTTTTCTAAACCATATTTTAAAGTTGTTCCACTAGCTGGACAGCCATGACAAGCTCCGGTTAGCTTCACATAAACCACGCCATTTTTAACCCCTAAAAAATCAAGTCCACCACCATCATTTTCTAAAATATGCATAGTTTTAGCCAAACTTGCTTTTACAGGTTCGATTAATTCCTCATCACTAAAAGGCATATTCATAACTTTTCCTTGATTGTTTTTTAATTTAATTTTATCTTATTTGCCTTTAAAAAATGTAAATTATTGTTTATTTTAGACTTTTTGCTATACAATGGTAAAAATATTTTAGGATTTTGTATGCAAAAACGCACTCAAATAAAAGGTTTTGAAAAGCTCAAACTCATTTTTATACTAGGCTTTTTATCTGCCATAGCACCACTTTCAACTGATATGTATTTACCTGCTTTAAATGAGGTAGAAAAAAGCTTTCAAACAAATTCTTTTTACACTCAACTTTCTCTTGCAAGTTTTTTTATAGCCTTTTCTTTGGGTCAGCTTTTTTATGGGCCATTAAGTGATGTATATGGCAGAAAAAAACCTTTGTATATAGGACTTTTTCTTTTTATTTCTTCAAGCATTGCTTGTGTTTTAGTTGATTCCATTCATGCTTTTATAGCTTTGCGTTTTTTTGAAGCTTTGGGAGGTTGTGTGGGTGTAGTTGTAGCAAGAGCTATAGTAAATGATGTTTTTGAGCTTAAAGAAGCAGCGGGGGTTTATGCTTTGATGATGGTTTTTACTTCTTTAGCTCCTATGCTCTCTCCTACTTTTGGTGGGATTTTACTTGAGTTTTTTTCTTGGCGTAGTATATTTTTGACATTGTTTATTTTAGGTTTTATTTTATTTTTACTTGTTATTCTTGCTCTAAAAGAAAGCAACCTCAACACCCAAGGTAAGAAATTTAATCACAAAGAAGTTGCAAAAAGTTACAAAAAAATCTTAAAAGATCGTCGTTTTGTGGTGTATTTGCTTTGTGGGAATTTAATCTTTGCAGGATTTTTTGCTTATTTAACCGGTTCATCTTTTGTTTTTACTCGTGTTTTTGAACTCAGCCCTCAACAATACGCAGCCCTTTTTGGAGCTCATGCTTTAAGTTTTGTTGTATGTGCTAATATAAACGCAAGGATAGTTCTTAAACTCTCGCCTTATTATGTTTTACCAAGAGCGCTTATGATGATTACTTTTTTAACTTTTGTACTCATTTTAGGAGCAACTTTTGATCTAGGTTTTTGGGCTTTTGAAATTCCTTTGTGTTTTATCATAGCAAGTTTAGGTTTTATCCTGCCAAATACCACCACTTTAGCTATGGCAAGATCAAAACAAAATGCAGGTAGTGCTTCAGCACTCTTAGGGGCAGCGCAATTTGCTATGGCGGGAATAATGGCATTTTTAGTAAGTCTTTTAAATGCCAATACACCTATATTTTTATCGCTTATTTTAGGAACTTGTGCATTTTTATCTTTGATTTCTTATCTGAGTTTGATTAACAAAAGAAAGTTAAGTAAAATCAAAAAGAAGTTAAGCGTGATTTCTCACGCTTAATTAAGCAATATTTTTGAAAAGATTCACTGACTATATCGAACCTTTTTCAAAAAACTTTATATTTATTTTCAAAACACTTATAAACAATTTATGTTAAAATTTCTCATCAATCAATAAAGGCTTTATTAATGAAAAAAATAGCTACTATTTTTGCAGGCGTTAATGGATCTGGAAAAACTACCTTGTATTATAATGAACTTGAAAAAAACAAAGACTTTGGACTTAGAATCAACATCGATGAAATCGTAAGTAGCTTTGGGGATTGGAAAAATCAAGAAGATCAATTTAGAGCTTCAAGGATAGCCATTAAAATGCGTGAAAACTATATCAAAAAAGCTTATGACTTTAACCAAGAAACCACACTTTGTGGCACTAGCATTTTATCTTTATTCAAAAAACTACAGAAAAATTCTTATACTATAAATCTTTACTACATCGGACTAGACTCTCCAAGCACAGCAAAACAAAGAGTTAAAATTCGCGTTGCTAAAGGTGGACATGATATAAAAGAAGAACTTATAGAAAAAAGATACTATGAGTCTTTACAAAATTTTAACACCATTGCTAAATTTTGTAATCACATTACTATTTTTGATAATACCCAAAATTATAAAAAACTCTTAGAATTTAAAAACAATAAACTAGAAGTATTTGAAACTACTAAATGGCTAGAACCATTAATGATAAATTTTAAAAACCAAAGTTTATAAATTTTTATTTTAACTTGTCGATATGCAAATCATGCTACTCACTCCTTAAGGCAAGAAAGAAGTGAGTTAGCAATAGATTGAAGGCTTCAAGGCTATCAAGTATTACAAGGCTACCTTGATAACCTTGTAAAGCTTGATCCCAAGGTTTTAAAACCTTGGGTTAGAATTATTGTTTTAATTGAAGCAAAGTATTTAAAAGCTGATCACTTGTGGTAATCGTTTTTGAGTTTGCTTGATAACCTCTTTGGATTACGATAAGCTCAGTTAATGCACGACTTAAATCCACGTTTGACATTTCTATAGCTGAGCCTTTTAAGCCCCCTCTACCACCTTCGCCAGCATGGCCTATAGTAGGTGTTCCTGAGTTTGCTGTTGCTTTGAAAAGGTTATTACCCATTTCTTCAAGACCCATATTATTTGGGAAAGTAGCTAGAGCAACCTTAGCTAGAGCTAGAGTTTTACCATTTGTAAATTCTCCATAGATATAACCATTCTCATCAGTTCTTAATGCATCTGGCTTTAAGTTACCCCCTGTGTAACCATCAGTTTCTTGTTTAGTGGTAGCTGAGTCTTTATCATAGCTTGTTAAACCATCAAAACCACCTGTTGTACCAAAGTCAAGTTTTATAACTTGATCAGGTTTTGAGCCGTTATTTCCTGTGAAATTTAATACATTTGGCGTATAGCTTTGAAGTGAGCCATCATTACCAAATCTTAAATTTCCTACTACTATGTTTCCTGGAGCTCCATCACCACTAAAATTAATCTCTGCAGGCTCAGGCACTGAGATGATGATAGACCATTCAGCCCCGCCATCTGCTGTTTTAGCTTGTTTGGTAAATTGCACGGTTAGCTCATGTCTAGTTCCTAATGAGTCAAAGATTTCTATACTAGCAGTATGAGCTGAAAGATACATGTCTTGAGAATATTTTTCATTATTACCTGCATTGAAATTTCCATCTAAGGCGCTAAACATCGCTGTAAATTTATCATTAGTAGAAATTTTATTAGTTTCATTAGAATAGCCTGTAACTTTAAAAGTCATATCCTTAGCATTATCACCTGCCGGATTAGTTATTTTAAATCTACCATCACTTTCTACTACTACTTCTACACCAGGATTAGCATCAGCGCCAACGCCACCAGCCTGCCAATTAACTATACTTCCATTACCATCATAATCTACAGCATATCTAGCATCTCTTTGCAAAAGCTCTCTTAAATCTTCAGTAGTATGGAAGGTTCTTTGTCCTTTTGCACTAGGCATATTAGCTTCTTGCTGCGTAGCTGCACCTGGATTAGGATTAGCCCCTATATCTACACTATTTGAACTATAAATATACTCATGTGCTGTGATGACTTCTATAGGATTTGCTGCATTACCTATAATATTTGCTCCTGCAGGTGGAACAGGTGTTGCAGGTTGTCCTGTATTATTTGTAGCTAACACTTGTCCTGCAGTATTAGCAGCTGCATTTACTGTGATATGCAAATTTTTTGATTTTGCTGTAGTTCCTGTGCTATTATCATTAGTAAAAGTCATCTTACCATCTACTATAGCTGCTACTACGCCAGTTTCTGAAGTCTTAGCATTGATCGCATTAATAAAAGTATCCCTACCGATACCCTCAGCTACTATATTAACACCATTAATTGTAATATCTAATTTCGCCGGATGTTTTGTTCCATCAGCTGCTTCATAACCCCAAAAAGTATAATTAGTGTCTGGCTTAAACTCTGTAGCATTAGTAGGTAAATCTGCATTCGTAAAAGCAGGTGCTTGCCACTTAGCATCAGCAAAACTTACCCACATACCCTGTCCATCTCTTAGGTTTAAGCCCTCACCTTGCGCATTAAATACTACACCCATATCAACACCTTTTTCGGTTACTTGGGCTCCACTTTTTGAAGTAGTGTAAAACTCAGTATGCCCCGTATCATTTTCATCTATAGGCTTACCTATATCATCTCTCCTACCATGAGTAGAATCTAATGCATAAATAGGTCTTTTAGCAGAAGCATTTGTGCCTAGAGTATTACCACTATCTAAATTTGCTGTAAGGCTTACTGAAGTACTTGGTCTAGCAGGCATACTCATACCAGGTGGGATCACTATATCGCCTACTGAGGTTGAAGAGTCAATTTGTCCTGTTTCTTGATTATAGTTCCAACCTTGAACGGTATAGCCGTTATTATCTACGAAATTTCCTACCGCATCTGTTTTAAAGTCCCCTGCACGGGTATAATACTGAGTAGTACCACCATCATTTGAAACGATGAAAAATCCATCACCATTGATAGCCATATCGGTGTTTTTATCTGTGGTTTGGATATTACCTTGAGAGTGAATTCTAGTAGTAGAATTTACACCTGAACCAAGTCCTACTTGCATAGGGTTTTTACCACCTAGGTTACCATCTGGAGCTGTAGCTATCTTAGAAGTTTGACTCATAAGCGTTGAGAAATCCGCACGAGAATATTTAAAACCAAATGTATTAACATTGGCTATGTTGTTACCTTCTACATCCATTGCGTATTGGTGTGCTTGGAGTCCAGAAACCCCAGCCCAAAGAGATCTCATCATAATTAAATCCTTTAAAAAATATTGCTTTGTGAATATCTCACAATCTTCTATTGCTTATGCAGATATAAAGCAATAAGTGTTCCAAAAATACAAATAAAATGAAATTAAAAAGTAGAAAATAAATCAAAAATTAGTTTTTAATGTGTAAAGTTTTTTTAAAATTACTCGATATAGTCAGCAAATCTTTTCAAAAATATTGCTTAATTAAGCGTGAGAAATCACGCTTAACTTTTATTTCTTTCTTTTAATTTAGCAATCACATCATTTAAACTCAAATCCGCATCAGCTAATAACACTTCTAAATGATAAAGTAAATCAGCTGCTTCATTTATAAGCTCATCTTTGTCTTTAACAGTAGCAGCTAAAGCTGTTTCAACGCCTTCTTCGCCTACTTTTTGTGCTATGCGTTTAGTACCTTTTGAAAAAAGTTCAGCCGTGTAAGAAGAGCTTGCACAGGTGCTTTTACGAGAATTAATCAGCCTTTCAAGACGCGATAAAAATACAAAATCAGCCTTTTTAGAAAGTGTTTCAAAGCAAGAAGTATCACCTGTGTGACAAGTAGCCCCGCTAGGTTTAACTAAAATCAAGATACAATCTCTATCGCAATCAAGCCCCATATCTATAATATGTAAAAAATTTCCACTTTGCTCACCCTTCATCCACAAACGCTCTTTAGTGCGTGAGTAAAATACCACTTTTTTGTGCTTAAAACTTTCTCTTAAAGCTTGTTCATTCATAAAACCTTGCATTAAAACTTCACAAGAATGATAATCTTGAATGATCACAGGAACAAGGTTATTAACCTTTTGCCAGTTAATGCTTTTTATGAATTCTTCTTCATTTATCTTCATAGCTTTTCCTTTAAATACGAATTTGTATGCCTTGATCTTTTAAAAATAGTTTTAATTCTTTAATATCTATAAGTTTTTTATGAAACACTGAAGCTGCTAAAGCTCCATCAACACCAAGTTTAAAAGCATCTAAAAAATGCTCTTTGGCCCCTGCACCACCGCTTGCCACTAAAGGCACAGGGCAAATCTGTCTAACTTTAGCAAGTTGATCAAGATCATAGCCCTTTCTCATGCCATCTTGATTCATCATATTTAACACGATTTCGCCCGCTCCTAGCTCACATACTTGTTTTACCCACTCTAGTGTTTTTTTACCGCTATGATGAGATTTACTCTCATCTCCGGTGTATTTATAGACTAAAAGCTCGTTGTTTTCATCTTTAAAAGTATCTATACCTACGACTACACATTGCACTCCAAAGCTTTTTGCAAGGCGTGAGATTAAATCAGGGTCATTTAAAGCAGGGGAATTAATAGAAATTTTATCAGCACCATTTGCTAAAAGTTCTTTTGCGTCATCTTCACTTTTTATACCCCCTGCAACGCAAAATGGTATAGAGATATTTTGTGCTACTTTGCTTACCCAAGTCCTATCAATGCGCTCATTTTTAGCTGAAGCGGTTATATCATAAAATACAAGCTCATCAATGCCATTTTGTGAGTAAAATTTAGCAAGCTCGATGATATCGCCCATATCTTCATGATTTTTAAACTGCACCCCTTTAACTACTCTACCATCTTTTACATCTAAACATGCGATTATGCGTTTTGCAAGCATTCTTTAGCCTCCTTTATGCTAAATTCTTTATCAAGCAAGGCTTTACCTACGATGATACCACTTACTATGCCATTTAACTTTTTAAAATCTTCTAAGCTCGCCACGCCTCCACTTGCTTGGGTTTGTAAATGTGGGAATTTTTCATGCAAAGTTTTATATAAAGTGATATTTGCTCCACTCATCGTGCCATCTTTAGAAATATCTGTGCATAAAATATGCTTTACATTTTTATAAAAATTTAAAAGATCAAATAATTTTTCATCGCTTGTTTTGCTCCATGCATCAACAGCCACAAAAAACTCATCTTTAACGCAAATACTATCAAGCGCTAAGACTATACTTTCTACACCAAATTCATTTAAAAGCTCTTGTGTAAAGGCTTTGTTTTTAACCGCTAAAGAACCTATAACTACGCGTTTAACACCACTATCAAACAAAGCTTTAACCTCATCTTTAGTGCGAATTCCCCCACCTACTTGAAGATTTACTTTGATTTTAGAAGCTAGGTTTTCTATGAGTTTTAGTTGTCTTTTACTAGGATCTTTTGCACCACTTAAATCCACCAAATGAAGCCAAGCAATGCCTTGAGCCTCATACTCTTGAAATTTAGCTAAAGGATCAAAGCTGTATTCTTGCTTTTTAGCATAATCTCCTTTATAAAGCCTTACCACTTTACCATCTATTAAGTCTAATGCTGGAATGATTTGAGTTTGCATTTTTACCTACATATTTATGAAATTTTTTAATAACACTTCACCCGCTTCGCCACTTCTTTCAGGGTGAAACTGCACACCATAAAAATTGTCTTTGTTTAAACTTGCACTAAATTTAGTAGAGTACTCACACTCTGCGATGGTGTATTCATTTAAGCCCACACAATAACTATGCACAAAATAAAAATAAGCTCCATCCAAGCCTTTAAAAAGTTCATGTGAGCTAAAGACTTGATTCCACCCCATATGCGGGAAAGTAAAATTTGCTTTTTCTTGGAATTTTTGTGTATCAAAAGGCATAATACCAAGTGTTTTTTGGTGTAATTCTTCTGAAAATTTACCCAAAATTTGCATACCAAGACAAATACCTAAAAGTGGTTTTGTGGTAGTTTGGATAAAATTTTCTAAATTAAGTGCTTGTAGATTAGTCATTGCTTTAGCTGCTGTGCCAACCCCAGGAAGCAAAAGCTTATCTGCTTGCGAGAGTTCTTTTAAATCATGCGTGATGATACTTTTTTGCCCTAAACACTCAAGCGCAAAAGCAAGAGAAGCTAAATTCGCACAACCTGTATCTATAATAGCTAGTTTCATATCACTCCTTTAGAGCTTGCTAGGTTTTCATTTTCTATTTTTATAGCCATTTTTAAAGCTCTTGCAAAGGCTTTAAAAAGTCCTTCGGCCTTGTGATGATCGTTTTTGCCTTTAACTTTTAAATGCAAACTCGCACCCATAGCATAACTTAGTGAGTAGAAAAAATGCTCTATCATTTCTGTGCTTAATTCTCCAAGCTTTTCTTTTTTAAATTTAGCCTTATAAACTAAATGCGGTCTATTACAAAAGTCAATCGCACAACTTGCCAAGCACTCATCCATAGGCAAAACAAAGCCATATCTTGCAATGCCTATTTTTTGATCAAGTGCGCTTTTGATAGCCTCTCCCAAAGCAAGCGCGACATCTTCTACGCTGTGATGTTCATCAACCTCTAAATCCCCTTTGCATTTTATCTCTAAAGATATATTTGCATGCGTAGCAATTTGCTCTAACATATGATCAAAAAATGCGATATTTGTTTTTATATTAGCTTTTGCTTTTTCATTAAACGCTATTTTAACTTGAATTTGAGTTTCTTTGGTATTACGCTCTATACAAGCACTGCGGTAATTTTGCAAGATAAAATCAGAGATTTGTTCCCAGTTAAAGTCGTTCTTGTCGTATTTTAAACCTTGAATTCCAAGATTTTGCGCCAAAAGCATATCGCTGTCTCTATCGCCTATAACAAAACTTTTGTTTTTATCATAAAGTTTGTTTTTAATGTAGTTTTCAAGCATGGCAGTTTTTGGCTTCCTACAGGCACAATTTTCATGCTCAAAATGTGGGCATATAAAAATATCTTCAAATTCTATGCCGCAACTTTGAAAAACACTTAGCATTTTTTCATGAGCCTTGTCAAAATTTTCCTTAGGAAAAGAATTTGTACCTAGGCCATCTTGATTACTCACCATAACAAATTTAAAACCAAAATTTTTTAACTTTAAAAGTGCATTGATGGCACCTTTTTCAAACTCAAGTTTTTCCAAAGAATCGATTTGAAAATCATCTTTTGGCTCATCAATGAGCGTGCCATCTCTATCAATAAATAAAATTTTTGCACTCATTTTAGACTTTCTAATCTTAAACTCACGGCATTTTTATGCCCATCAAGCCCTTCAGCTGCTGCTAAAATTTCCACCACAGGCCCAAGTTTTTTAAAGCCTTCTTTACTAAGTTCTTGCACGCTCATTCTTTTCATAAAATCAGCAAGCCCTAAAGAAGAATAAGACTTAGTAAAACCATAAGTTGGTAATACATGATTTGTTCCACTTGCATAATCTCCCATAGATTCTGGAGAATACTCACCTAAAAATACTGAACCTGCATGCATAATATCATCAAGCAAGCTAGATGGATTTTGTGTATGAATGATCAAATGTTCGGGTGCATAGTCATTTGAAATGCTTATAGCATGTTTTATATCTTTTGCAAGAATGATTTTAGAATGTGCTAAAGATTTTGAAGCAATTTCTTTACGCGAGAGTTTTTCAAGCTGTAAAGCAACTTCACTATCTACTTCTTTGGCTAATTTTTCACTTGTGCAAACTAAAATCGCTTGAGAATCTGCTCCATGCTCAGCTTGTGAGAGTAAATCCGAAGCTATAAATTTAGCATTAGCAAACTTATCTGCTAAAACTAATACCTCTGAAGGCCCTGCTTGCATATCAATAGCTACTCCATGATTATTAACTTGCTTTTTGGCTTCAGTTACAAAAGCATTTCCTGGGCCAAAAATTTTATCCACTTTTTGCACACTTTGCGTTCCATAAGCAAGCGCTGCTATGGCTCCTGCTCCACCTATTTGATACACTGCATCAACTTCGCAAAGTTTTGCTACAAAAGCAATGGCAGGGTGTAGTGGTGCTGGGGAAGCTAAAGCTATGAATTTGCATTTTGCAATTTTAGCTGGGATAGCTAGCATGAGTGCAGTTGAAAAAAGTGGCGCTAAGCCTCCTGGTATATAAAGCCCTACTTTTTCAATGGCTCTTGTTAGCACCTTACAAGTTACCCCTTCAAAGGTTTGAAGTTCTATGGTTTTACTTTCTTGAGCTTTGTGGAATTTATAGATATTTTCATAAGCTATTTTAATAGCTTGTTTTAACTCATCATCAATTTGCTCTGCTAAATTACTAAGCTCTTCATCGCTTAGTTTGATGGAATTTAACTCTACTTTATCAAATTTTATAGCCATTTGTTTTAAAGCTTCATCGCCATTTATCTTAACATCTTCAATGATTTGTTCTACTATGGTTTTAACCTGTGCATTAGCACTTATAGCAGGACGCTTGAGTGCTAATTCTTGTTCGCTTTGGTTTAATTTTTCAAAATCAAGTATTTGCATTTTTATCCTTTAAGAGAGCATTTTTTCAATAGGTAAAACTAAAATCGCACTTGCGCCTTCTTTTTTCAAAGCTTCCATAGTTTCCCAAAATAAATTTTCTTGACTTACCATATGTAGCGCCACTCTAGCTTTATCATTTTCTAAAGGCAAAATCGTAGGTTTTTCAACACCTGGTAATAAAGCTGTGATTTTTTCCAGCTTTTCAATAGGAGCATGCAACATGATGTATTTTGACTCTCTTGCTTGCATAACTCCATTAATCCTAATGAGTAGTTTATCGATTAATTCTTGTTTATGTGAAGCTAAACTTTCTTTTCTTTGGATAATGCAAGCTTTTGATTTATAAATCACCATAACTTCTTTAAGCCCATTTGCTTTTAAAGTAGCACCACTTGAAACTAAATCACAAATTCCATCAGCTAAATTTGCACTTGGTGCTACTTCAACTGAGCCTGTTAGCATACAAGTTTTATAAGGAATGTTATTTTCTTCCATAAAACGCTTTAAAAGCTGTGGATAAGAAGTTGCTATGCGTAAATTTTTAAAACTTTCTATACCTTTATACTCGCTATTTTCTGGCAATGCTAAAGACAAACGGCACCCACCAAAATCAAGCTTTTTAAGCATTGTAAAATCTGCGTTTTCGTTTTTTGATTTTCTTTCTAGTTCATTTTCTTCTAAAACATTTTCTCCAACTATGCCAAGATCTACTACTCCATCAAAAATTAATCCTGGTATATCATCATCTCTTACTCTAAGTAAATCAATAGGTAAATTTGTAGAAAAAGCAATCAAGCTTTGATCGTGTATGCGAAGTTTTACGCCTATAGATTCAAGTAAGGCGATAGAGTCTTTACTTAAACGACCTGATTTTTGTATAGCTATGCGTAATCTTGAATTTTCTTGCATTTTTTTCCTTTTTTGTAGTTAAAAAGATTAATAGTAGCAAAAAATGGATAAAAATACAAAAAATAGTAAGTAAATAAATAAAAATAAGAAGTTTTTAGCCTTTAAAAAGGCTAAAAATTAAGCTACAAATTCGATGAAAGCCATTTCTGCAGCATCGCCACGGCGGATTCTTGTTTTGATAATTCTTGTATAACCACCGTTTCTATCTGCAAATTTAGGTGCGATTTCTGTTACAAGTTTATTTGTAGCTTCTTTATCTTGCAAGCTAGCAAAAACTGCTCTATGGGCATTGAAATCACCTTTTCTTGCACGAGTGATCAATCTTTCAACATAACCTCTTAATTCTTTTGCTTTAGGTAATGTTGTTTCTATTTTACCTGCTTTAATAATAGCAATGGTAAGGTTTTTTAATAAGGCTGCACGGTGAGTAGAAGTGCGACCTAACTTTCTATATCCATGTCTATGTCTCATTGATTATCCTTCATTTTGTGCTTTTAATTCTGTAATTTTTCTTTTTAGCGTTTCTTTTGCACTATCACTGAGTTTTGAATTTCCTATAGGAAAACCTATAGATTCCATCACACTTTTAATCTCATCTAAAGATTTTTTACCTAGATTTTTTAAATCTGCAAGTTCGCCTACACTCATTAAAGCAAGCTCACCGATATAAACCACATTTGCTTTTTCTAAGCAATTAAAGCTTCTTGCACTTAAATTTAACTCAGTTATATTTTGAAGTAATTTTACGTGTTCTACTTCATTATTTTGTGTTTGGCTTCTTACAACGCTTTGAGCATTAGTGATTTTATCAAACACCGATAATTGTTTATACATTGCTTCTAAAGCATTTTTAAAAGCATCACTTGGTGAAATTTGACCATCAGTTGTGATTGTAAAAACAACTTTTTCATAATCTGGGTTATCTTCAAAAAGCACTTTTTCTATATCATAAACTGCATGTTTTACCGGAGTAAAGAATGCATCAAGTGCTATAAATTCAGGATCTAAGAAATTTTGCACTTCTTCAGAAGGTACATAACCTATACCCTTTTCAATGATTAAGGTAAATTCTAAATCTGCATCTTCATTGATCGTTGCAAGATAGCTATCTGCGTTCACAACCTCAACAACATCGTTATCTAAGTCTTTTCCGCAAATTTCTTTTGGTCCTTTAAAACTAAAAGTTATAACTTCTTTTTCAGAATCTGTTTTTAGTTTAAATCTTAATTTTTTTAGATTGATAATAAACAATGCTACATCTTCAAGCATACCACGCATACTATCAAATTCATGTGCTACGCCTTTGATTTTAACTCCTGTTGGAGCAAAACCTACTGTGCTTGAATAAAGCAAACGACGCAAAGGATGCGCCAAAGTAATAGCATAGCCAATTTCAAAAGGCCATGCACTTACTTTTGCTACTGTATCACTGATATTTTCAATACTAAACTCTGTTGGTGTATAAGCAGAAGTTGTAATATGTCTCATATCAAAAACCTTTATTATTTAGAGTACAACTCAACGATATATCTTTCCTCAACTGGAATGATAACTTCTTCTCTTTCAGGTTTTCTTGTAAAAATTCCAAATCTTTTATCTTTTTCTACATCAACCCAAGCAACTATACCAGTTTGAGCAGTAAGTTCGATCGCTCTTGAAATTTGAGGATTGTTTTTGCTTTTTTCAATCACTTCAATTTTTTGACCTGCTTCTACTCTATAACTAGGAATATCCACTCTTTTACCATTTACTAAAATATGTCCATGAGTTACAAGTTGTCTAGCAAAACGGCGTGTTGTAGCAAAACCCATTCTATAAACAACATTATCAAGTCTTTGTTCTAAAAGCTGGATTAAAAGCGCACCGGTGTTGCCATCTTTTCTAGCAGCTTCGCTAAATAATCTTCTAAATTGTTTTTCACTAACACCATACATAAACTTAGCTTTTTGTTTTTCTCTTAATTGAAGTCCGTATTCGCTGATTTTAGCTTTTCTTTGTCCATGCTGACCTGGTGCGTAAGGGCGTTTATCTAAAGCACTTTTACCTGCTAATCTTCTTTCACCTTTCATTGCCAAGCTTACGCCAAGTCGTCTTTCTAATTTCTCTACTGGTCCTCTATATCTTGCCATTATAATTCTCCTAAATCTTATATCTTATTCTTAGACACGACGACGTTTTGGTGGTCTACAACCATTATGAGCTAATGGGGTAATATCTTTTAAGAAAGTTACTTTAATACCTTCCATAGCACCTACACTCTTAACCGCTGTCTCACGACCACTTCCTGGTCCTTGTACTTTAATACCTACTTCTTTAATACCATGTTCTTTTGCTTTATTTAAAGCATCTTCTACTGCTTGTTGTGCTGCATAAGGAGTTGATTTTTTAGAACCTTTAAATCCTAAACCACCTGCACTACTCCAAGCGATAGCATTTCCCATTTCATCAGTTACAGTAACCATAGTATTATTAAATGTTGCACTGATATAAACTATACCTTTAGCTATATTTTTTTTAACTACTTTTTTCTTAACTACTTTTCTTTTTGCCATTTTCTATCCTTATGATTTTGCACCAACGGTTTTTCTCTTACCTTTTCTAGTTCTGGCATTTGTTTTTGTTTTTTGACCACGAACCGGTAAGCCTTTTCTATGTCTTAAGCCTCTAAAGCTTCCTAGATCCATTAATGCTTTGATATCCATAGCAACTTGTTTTCTAAGATCACCCTCAACCATATAGTTTTCTTGAATTTCTTTACGGATAGCTGCTGCTTCATCTTCACTTAGTTCATGAACTCTTTTATCGTAAGAAATTCCTGTTTTATCTAAGATTTTTCTTGAAGTATGCAAACCTATACCATAAATATAAGTCAAACCATATTCAATTCTTTTTTTCTTTGGTAAATCCACACCTGCAATACGAGCCATAAATTATCCTTGTCTTTGTTTGTGTTTTGGATTTTCGCAAATAATGCGAACTACGCCTTTACGACGAACTACTTTGCATTTGTCACACATCTTTTTAACAGATGGTCTAACTTTCATGCTTTACTCCTGTTATTGTAAATTCCACTTTTTTTACAACTGCACCAGGTTTTTAGAGCAACCAACTATTTTCAAAATAAGTGGTGATTTTGAAAATACTTCTTCATACAGTTTTATTGCAATTTCTGCAAAAGTGCTAATTATACTTTACTTTTGCTTTTAAACAACTTAGACTTATTTGTATCTAAATGTAATACGACCCTTATCAAGGCTATAAGGTGTTAGTTCCACTTTAACTCTATCGCCAGGCATAATCCTAATATAATGCATACGCATCTTACCTGCAATATGGCAAAGTATCACATGTTTATTATCTAATTCAACTTTAAAAGTTGCATTAGGTAAAGCTTCGATTACATTACCATCAATTTCGATAATATCATCTTTTGCCAATGCTTTTCTCCTTTCTACAAAATACAAAGCTATTATTTTATCACAATTTTTCTTTTTAAATTTTTAATATTTTTTACAAACTACGGCATTTTTTATTATAATTACCAAAACACTATAAAAGAAAGTATTTAAATGCTAAAAAGTTTAAAAAGAAAAGATTATAAAACACTTTCCTTATCTTCTTTGGGAGGAGCTTTAGAATTTTATGATTTTGTGATTTTTGTCTTTTTTGCTAATTATATTTCAAGAAATTTTTTTCCAAGCGATATGAGTGATTTTTGGAAACTTTTAAATACTTATGGAACCTTTGCAGCAGGATATTTGGCTAGGCCACTTGGTGGTATAGTTATGGCGCATTTTGGTGATAAATTTGGCCGTAAAAAAATGTTTATGCTAAGCATATTACTCATGGTGTTTCCAACTTTTTCTTTAGCTTTTATACCTACTTTTGAAAGCATAGGTTATCTAGCTCCGGTATTTTTACTACTTGTTAGAATAGCTCAAGGTGTAGCTATAGGCGGAGAATTACCTGGTGCTTGGGTATTTGTAAAAGAACATGCGCCTGATGGGAAAGATGGTTTTTGTGTTAGCGCTATTAATGCTTCTATGGCTTTTGGAATTCTTTTAGGATGTGCTGTTGCATTGGTAATTAATCATTGTTTTGAGCAAGAATCAATTTATGATTATGCTTGGCGTATTCCTTTTGCTATAGGTGGATTTTTTGGCGTTATTTCTATATATCTTAGAAAATTTCTAGAAGAAACACCGATTTTTCAAAAAATGCATCAAGAAAATAATTTAGAAAAATTTCCGCTAAGGACACTTTTTAAAGAAAAAAATATTTTTTTAGACATCATCGCCTCTATGCTTTTAACATGGATGCTTACAGCTTGCGTGATTATACTCATTTTACTTATGCCAAATTTTATACCTGAGGTTTTAGTTCTTGATAAAACAGATGCTATTTTAATACAAATGATTGCGATAATAATTTTATCTTGTGGAACTTTGCTTGCTGGAATTTGGGTAGATAAATTTGGCTTTTTAATCACTAGTTTGATATTTACAATAGGTTTTAGTCTTTCTTGCTTTTTTTATTTTTATTTTTTCTATGCTCAAATTTTACATTTAAGTATATATTTTTATTTTATTGCATGTTTTTTTGGCGGTATTAATGCCTTAGCGCCTATTTTAATGTGTAAAATTTTTAAACCAAGTATTCGCTTTAGTGGAATTTCTTTTTCTTATAATATAGCCTATGCTATAGCAGGTGGTTTTACACCTCAGCTTGTATTTATGTTGCATTCTTTAGCTATAAGACCTGAGAATCCTTTTGTTTATGGAATTTTTATTTATATTTTATTTTTATCATTTATAACACTTCTAACCACTGTATTTACTTATAAAAGATTAAGATTTTAGTGCTATAATTAATAAAAATTATTAACTAAAAATTTATAAAATAAAGGAAAATGATTATGAAAGCTTTTATTATTTTAATATTTTCTTTACTACCACTTTTAGCACTTGAAATGATTACCCCTTTGCCTGAAAGCATTCCCTATGATAAAGAAAAAGCTACCTTAGGTAAAAAGCTTTACATGGATACAAGTTTATCAAAAGATAAAAAAGTATCCTGTAATACTTGTCATGATATTACAAAATTTGGAGTTGATAATAAAACTTTTTCAACGGGTATTAATGGCATAATAGACGAACCATTTCATACACCTACAAATTTCAATGCTGTTTTTAATCTATCTCAATTTTGGAGAGGTAATGCAAAAGACTTGCAAGATCAAGCCAAACATCCTTTATTAAATCCCAAAGAAATGGGCTTAAAAGATAAAAATGAAGTAGTACAAATTGTAAAAGCTAACCCAATTTATGAAAAAGAGTTTAAAAAACTTTATGGAGAAATTAGCTTTGAAAATATAACACACGCTTTAGCTGAGTTTCAAAAAACCTTACTCACTCCAAATTCTCCTTTTGATCGCTACTTAAAAGGTGATAAAAATGCAATAAGCGAGCAAGCAAAAAGAGGTTACAATGCTTTTTTATCAAATGGTTGTATAGCATGCCATCAAGGTCAAAATATAGGTGGCAATATGTATCAAAAAATGGGCGTATTTGTGCCTTATGATAATGGAACAAACTGGAAAGGGCGCTATGAGATTACCCAAGATCCTCATGATCAATTTGTAGTAAAAGTGCCAAGCCTTAGAAATATAGCCAAAACTGCTCCTTATTTTCATGATGGCTCCATGCCAACACTTGATGCTTGCGTGCAATTTATGGCTTATTATCAACTTGGTAAATTTTTAGAACAAGATGTGGTTGATGATATAGTTGCTTTTTTAAATTCTTTAACAGGAGAATACCATGACCCACTCAAATAAAAAATCTTTTTCTTTTTTAAAACAATTCATCACTTTATCTATAGTGGTTTTGGTATTACTTTTAACTTTGACTTTATTTATCTTTAATACCTACAACACCACAAAAAGAAATTCACTCATCATGGGTTCTTTTCAAAAATTAGAAATTCTAGATACCAAAATAGATGAGATTTTTAAAAATAAACTTAACTTGCAAAATTACGATACTAGTGTTGCTTTGGTAGAAGATTTTGAAAATACTTTAGCAATTTTAAAAGCCAATAAAATAGACACTAAAAAAATACAAACGATTTTTGAGAAAAAAAATGCTCAATTACAGCATTTTAAATCAGCTAATTCTATTGCTATAAATTCAAAACTTTATCTTTATGAAATTCAACAAGAAATCATTAAACAAACAAACAAGCTAGCACTTACTGCTCAAGAAGCTAGACAAATAGAATCTATCGGGGATATATTAAGCATCATAGGAACTATGGATATACTAGAACCTTTAGCACAAAATCGTCTCCAAAGTTTAGTAGCAAATTTAAACACAAACGATCCACAGCTTCCACAAGAATTATTTGAACTTTTTAGCACACATTGTAAAATGATACTAAGTCAGATTAAAATTTTAAAAGATAATTCTCAAAGTTTTCTTGATCAAGAATTACAAAAAGAAATCATATCTCATAAAAATTTCATTGCTCAAGAAATTAATCTTAACAACAAATACAATCTTTACACCGCTATAGGAATTTTCTTATTCACCTTAGCTGTATTGATTTTCTTCATACTTTTAACATTAAAAAAAGTAATCATACCTATATCTTTACTTGAAAAACTAAGTGCAAACTTAGCTGGCGAGCATGCGAATTTAAGTGCAAGATTAGATATTGATAAAAAAAGTGAATTAGCAACAAGTGCTGGCTATATAAACTCTTTTATACAAATAGTGCAAAATTCGGTTTTAGAAGCTATACAAACTGCAAATTCAAGTCACAAAAGCTCACAAAAGCTTTCTCAAAATGCTGAAGTTTTACAGCAAAGTTCACTTTTACAACATGAGCAAATTTCTAATGTCCATGAAATAAGTTCTATCTTAGAAAGTCATATAGACTTAACACAAAATTTAGCTAAAAACACTATAAATGATATGCATGGTATGCAAGAAGTAATGGCTAAAGTTGAGCTTACACTTAAAGAATTAGTAGAGCTTATATTGTTAAGTGGTGAAAAAGAACAAAGTGTTTTAAGTGCTATGGATATGCTAGTACAAAGTGCTGATAGCATAGTAGAAGTTACTACAACCATAAAAGATATAGCCGATCAAACCAATTTGCTTGCGCTAAATGCAGCTATTGAAGCAGCGCGTGCAGGTGAACACGGACGTGGCTTTGCTGTAGTTGCTGATGAAGTTAGAAATCTAGCAGATAAAACCACAAAATCTTTAGTTGCTATAGAAACTACTGTAAGAACTATAGTGCAACAAATCAATGACAATAAAAGTTTGATGGATGGAATTCATCAATCCATGAATGATACTTCTAATAAAGCTAATATCTTGCAAGGTGAGGTTGGAACTTCTATAGAAAAATTAAAAACAAGTATTCATTCTACTAAAATCATGGAAGAAAAAAGCGATGAATCAAAAGCTAAAATGAATGAACTAGAACAAAATATAGAAAAAGTAACTGAGCTTGCAAATTGTGTTAAAAACTACTCCCTTGATTTAACGCAAATTTCACAAGATGTTTTAGAAAATGCTTCTAAACTTTCAGAAAAATTAAAAACATTCGAGTAAGAAAGATTAAACTTTCTTACTTAGATAAAATATCTGCCTTACCATTTATAATAGCAACACAATGCTCATAATGAGCAGCATTTAAACCATCTTTGCTTCCTGCTTCCCAATTACCTTTTAAATGCACCGGTGTACCATCTTTTTGACACACCATAGGCTCTATGCAAAATACCATGCCATTTTTGATTTTAGGTCCACTTTTTGCGCTAGCTCCTGGTTCTAAATAATTTGGAATTTCAGGCTCACCATGGGGTTTTTTACCTATACCATGACCACAATAACCTTTCAAAGGCACAAAACCTCTTTTAGCAATAAACTCACCAAGTTCATAAGAAAGCTCTTTAAAGCGCATACCCTCTTTGATAATATCTATAGCATAATACAAAGCATCTTTAGCACAAGCAATTAACGCCTCATCAGTAGCTGAAATTTTACCTATAGGTATAGTCCTTGCTGCATCTCCATAATATCCATCTATGCAAGTACCCACATCAAGCCCTAAAATATCGCCTTCTTTTAAAATACGCTCATCGCCTACACCATGAATGCAAGCTTGATTAAGCGAGATACAAATACTGCCTGGAAAACCATACAAACCTTTAAAAGATGGTTTTGCACCATGATCAAGTATAAATTCTTCCGCTTTAATATCAATTTCTTTTAAACTCATACCCGGAACTATGATAGTTTCTAGATAATCAAGCGTTCTAGCTACAAGTTCATTTGCTTTGCGTAGTTTTTCTATCTCTGCTGGTTTTTTGATTTCTATCATTTATATTTTCCTTAAAATTTTTGAAAATTTAGCATTTATGCGCTTTTAAAAGCTTTAAGGAAAAACCTTAAGTTCTAAAACTTAAGGTTTTAACATACACTTGTAAGATTGGTAGCTAAACCACCTAAGGAAGTTTCTTTGTATTTTGAGTTCATATCCTTGCCGGTTTCATACATAGTTTTTATAACCTCATCAAGACTTACTTTTGGGGTTGATTTTCTACTCATTGCCATTCTAGCAGCTGAAATAGCTTTAATCGCTCCAAAGGCATTTCTTTCTATGCAAGGAATTTGCACTAAACCACTTACTGGATCACAAGTTAATCCTAAATGGTGTTCCATCGCAATTTCAGCAGCATTACAAGCTATCTTTGCATCAAAACCCATCACAGTAGCCATAGCTCCTGCTGCCATAGAACTTGCACTACCAATTTCAGCTTGACAGCCAGCTTCAGCACCACTTATGCTTGCATTTTTCTTATAAAAAGAACCTATTAACATAGCAGTTAGTAAAAAATTAATAGCCTTTTCATCATTAAAACCAACCGTATGGTTTTTAAGATAAAGCATTACAGCAGGCACAACAGCACAAGCTCCATTAGTTGGAGCAGTTACTACTCTAGCTCCACTTGCATTTTCCTCTGCAATAGCAATAGCATATAAAGAAATAAAATCAATAATCCCCAAAGGATCGCTTGTCATAGCCAAACGCTCATTAAGCCCTTTTGCACGGCGTTTTAAGTGCAAATTTCCTGGAAGAAAATCTGAACTTGGATGAATACCATTATAATAAACTTCTTGCATTACTTCCCAAATTTCTAAACAATAAGCTCTAATTTCTTCTTTGGTGTGAAATTGAAGCTCGTATTCATAAGAAAGTTTTGCTAGATCCCATGATCTTTCTTCACAAATTTTTAAAGCATCACTTGCATTATTAACATCAAGTTCTAATTTAGTATGTTTTTGCTCGCAAGCTCCGTCTTTGTGTTTTTGAAGCTCAGCTTCACTCATAACAAAACCACCACCCACTGAATAATAAATTTCTTCAGCAATGACTTCTCCATTTTCATCATAAGCGCTTACTTTTAACCCATTTTCATGCAAAGGTAAAAAGTCTTTTTCAAAAATCAAATCTTTATCATAATCAAAATTTAATTCTTTTTGGGCATTTAAAACTAAAATTTTATCTTGTAAAATTTTATTAAACACACGATCTTGCAAAGCAGCATTGAGTTCTTTTGCCCTTAAGCCACTCAAACCCCATATAATAGCCTTATCACTTAAATGGCCTTTACCAGTAAGTGATAAAGAGCCATAAAGTTTGATTTGAATTTTTGTAATTTGCGTGATTTTATCTTTAATCTTTTCACAAAACATATTACCCGCTAGCATTGGTCCTAAGGTATGAGAAGATGAAGGACCAACACCAACTTTAAATATACTTAAATTACTACTCATTCACTAACACCTTAAAAAGTATAAATTACAGTGATAATTGTCAAAATACCTGTGATAAATACAAATGCATCTAAAGCTTTATTTTGGAATTTTTTCATTTTAGAAACAGTGTAAATTGCAATCATAGGCATTAAGAATAAGATTGCAGCAATAATTGGACCACCTAAGCTTTCAATAAAACCTAAAATGCTTGGATTTACATAAGCAGTAATTAACATAACAATATACATTACTAAAGTAGAATAAACTGCGATTTTTTTCAAATCAGGGTTTTCATTACCTGCTAATTTGCAGCATTTTCTAACTATACCATAAGCACCTTCTCTAGCACCAAAATAATGACCAAAGAATGAACTAGAAATCGCTAAAAATGCGATTAATGGACCACCATAAGAAATAAATGGATTATCAAGCTTATTAGCAAAATAAGAAAGCACAGGTATGTTTTGCGCTCTAGCTTCAGCAAGTTCAGCTGGAGTTAAAGAAAGCACACAAGATACCACAAAAAACATAACAAAAGCAAGTAACATTACAGAGGTTCTAAGCAAAATTTGATTTGCTTTTTGTACCGAATTTTCAGGATATTCTCTTTTTACACTTAGAGAAAAAGTAGAAATAGCCGGTGAGTGATTAAACGAAAACACTAAAACTGGTAAAGTTAGCCACACTATAGTGATAAATTCTTTCGTACCAGGAATAGCACTAAAACTTTCAAATGACCATTGTGGAATAAGATATAAAGAAAATAAAAATAAAATAGCACATAAAGGATACACAAGCCATTCGCATACTTTAGTGATTAATTCTTCACTAAAAAGCATAATAAGCATAAAAATACTTACCAAAACAAAAGCAAAAAGCGCTCTATAAAAAGGAAGTAAATTAGCTATAGTTTTTCCTTGTTCATTAACACTTGTTTGATACATAGCACTAATTGCACTTGCAAAAGAACCATTTGGATCTAAAAGTGGTAAGAATTGATTATAAATAAAACTCTCAAAAGTATTAGTTATACCTACACAATACGCTAAACAAATTGGGAAAATTGCAAAGAAATAAAGCACAGAAATAAAAATACTTACTTTTCTACCAAAATACTCTTCAGCCGCATGAGTAATGTCTTTATCATTGCCATTTGCTTGGCATACAAAACGGCTTAAGGCTCTATGGCTTAAATATACCATTGGAAAAATAATCAAAGCCATCACAACAACTGGCCAAAAACCACCAACACCCGCCTTAATAGGTAAAAATAAAATCCCCGCACCAACTGCAGTCCCAAAAAGAGAAAGCATCCAACGCGTATCAAAAGAATTCCACTTAAGATTATCCATATTTTCTCCTTGTAAAAAATAATAAAAAAAGCTTTTACCTAAAAAAACTTTTTGTATTATTTTACAAATATGCTCTGGAGTAATTTGGCATAATTTTTTCTCTTTCATTTAAAGCAACTGCGGCTTCATTTGCAAAATTTGGATTTCTTAGTAATTTTCTACCATAACAAACCAAATCACACACCCCACCCAAAAGCAAAGCCTCGCCTTCACTAGCACTATTTATAAGACCTACACAAGATATAGGAATTTTAACAACTTCTTTTAAGGCCTTAGCATAAGGAGCTTGATAAAGTGGTGCTATGTTTGGCACTAAAGAAGGTTTATTGATATTTCCTCCTGCTGAAACATCTAGCATATCAACGCCTAATTTTTCTAAAATCAAGGCAAGTTTTTTACTATCTTCTAAATTCCAACCACCTTCTTGCCATTCCGTAGCTGAAATTCTTACAAATAAAGCAATATCAACTTCTTTTTTTATGCGCTTAGTAATATCACACAAAAGACGTATTCTATTTTCAAAACTACCACCATATTCATCATCTCTTTGATTTGATAAAGGCGATAAAAACGAACTAAGCAAATATCCATGAGCACTATGAAGCTCTACTGCATCATAACCTGCTTCTTTAGCTCTTTTAGCACTTTGAATAAATTCTTGCTCAATTTGTAAAATTTCATCTTTGCTTAAAACATGAAGTTTGGAAAATTTTTCACTAAAAGCTATATTGCTTGGGGCTTTTGATATGGCTTCTTTACACGAATTTTTACGGCCACTGTGATTTAGCTGAATGGCAATTTTAGCACCAAAATGATGACAAAGCTCAACAAGCTCTTTATGTCCTTGAATTTGAAAATCTCCCCAAAGACCTATATCATTATCAGCTATTTTTGCATTTTCATTAATCGCACAAGCTTGAACTATGATAAGCCCAACACCACCCAAAGCTCTGGCTCCATAATGTATCAGGTGAAATTGATTAATCTTACCATCTAAAACTTGTGTTTCATACATATCCATAGGGGGCATTACAATGCGATTTTTTACATAAAAATTTCCAATCTTTAGCTCACTTAAAAGTAAAGACATGATACCCCTTGAAATATTTTTATATTACTATAATAGAAAAAAATTAATTTTTCTTAAAATACATTGTATTTTTAATTGATATTGTAAATTTTAATAATTAATTATCAAAAAAATATTTTTTGAATATATTTTTTTATCTTAATAATAATATTTCAAATGTTAATTTTTCTATTTTTTTCAAAGAAAATGAAAATTTAAAATAAAAAAGTGTAAAAACCACACATTTTAGTCAAATAAGCTTTTCTCAAAACACTTTAGCATAAAGCTTTTGCGGTGCAAGGGCGAATAACCAAATGCTTTAATTTTTTCTATATGAGCTTTTGTGCCATAACCTTTGTGTTTATCAAAATCATAATGATTATATAATTTAGAAAAATAACACATTTTTTGATCACGACTTACCTTGGCTAATATACTAGCTGCTGAAACTTCTTGTACTTTCATATCAGCCTTAATCATGGTTTTTATGCCTAAAACTCCATAATTTAAATTTCCATCATATAAAATCTCATCTTGATTAAAATGTTTTTTGATGATTTTTAAAGCCAGCTGTAAACACTGACTAAGCCCTAAAGTATCAATCTGCAAAGGTGAAAAAGCAAGGATTAAAAAATTTGAGCTAGAAAGAATTTGCTCATATAATTCTTCTCTTTTTTTTGCGCTTAATTTTTTAGAATCAGCCAAACCATCAATATTTTTTAAAAGCTTACAAGCTCCTATGTGCATATCTCCAGCCAAAGCCCCACGCCCAGCCTCATCTACTCCAACTAAAGCCATTATCTTTCCTTTATAATGCTATATTTTTCTACTAAATTTTCTAAAGAATAATTCATATTAGCAGGTGAACTTGAAGGGAGTTCAAAAAATTCTTGTTCAGGATAAAATTTAGCAAAATATTTACTTGCAACTTTACCTAATACACAAATTTTTTCTATATTTGCCTTATCTAAAATTATATTTATATCATTTGCTTTAGCATAAGAAATAGTTTTATCGTCTGAATTTTTTATCTTACAACTTGCTATAACATCCCAAAGTGCTATATGATTTGCTTTTAAAAAAGCTTTTTGAACTTGTACTGTTTTTAACTCACACTCAAATAATATTTCAAAAATACGCCAAAAACGATTTTTGCTATGTTGATAATAAAAATTTTCTTCTCTTGATTTAATAGATGGGAAAGAACCTAGTATTAAAACTTTTGAGTTTTCATCAAAAAAAGGTTTGAAAGGATGAGTTAGAATTTGCATATTAAACCTTGATAAAAATAAAATATTTTATCATTTTTATCAAGGTTTTTAAAATTATCCTAAAAATTCGCGTTTGAAGTATTCTTTTGGAGCTTTACATAAAGGACAGGCATTTGGTGCTTTTTTACCACGGTGTATATGCCCACAAACTTCACAAACCCATAATTCTTCTACTTCTGAATTAAAGAAATCTTCTTCTTCAAGCATTTTTTTAAGCGCTAGATATTCTCTTTCATGCTCAATTTCTACTTTACCTATAGCTGTAAATAATCTTGCTATATTTCTTTTGCCCTCATCTTCTGCGATTTTTGCAAAATTTGGATACATAGTAGTATGCTCATAATTTTCACCCTCTGCTGCGCAGATTAAATTTTTAGCAGTTTCTTCTAAAGCTTTACCATCTACTAATTCATGATAAGCTTTAAATTCAGCTCTTGCGTGCCATTTTTCATTTTCTGCAGCTTCTCTAAAATGTTTTGCAATAGCATGCCAACCTTCCTCTTGAGCAATATCTGCAAATAAATCATATTTATTTCTTGCCATAGATTCGCCAGCAAAAGCTTTCATTAAATTTACAGCTGTTAAATCTTTAGTAATACACTCCATTTCTTGACCACAGCAACTAAGCTTTCCACCACCTACATTTTGTACTTCTACTTCATTGCCACATTTTTGGCATTTATAACTTTCATATTGTTTCATTTAATATCCTTGTGATTAATTAGGTAAGATTTTTATTGAAAAATCCACCCAAATGTTATTGTAGCATTTGAGTGTTTAAGATTTTAGTATTTTAAGAAATATTCTTGAATTTTCTTAGGATCACTTGTTTTAGTTAGGGCAAGCATTAATAATACTCTAGCTTTTTGAGGACTCATATCACCTGTATCAATGAAACCAAGTTTTGCATCAGCATCACTTACTGCAACTCTACCAGCTACTACGCGTGAGCTTACCGCTACATTAAGACCTTTTTTAAGCAATTCTTTTAACACATCTTTTTGATAATCATGAATACTACCAGCACCTGTTCCAGCTACAACTATACCTTTGGTTCCATTTTCAAACAAAGCTTTTGCTGCAACACCACTACCATCATTTGCATAACTATAAAGAATATCTACTTTTGGTAGTTCTTTTAGTTTGCTAACATCAAATGGAGATTTTTTGGTGTGTAATTTTGTATTAGTATTATAGAAAAATGCTTTTCCATCTACTATATAACCCATATCACCCATATCTGGTGAGCTAAATGCATTTACATTTAAACTATGAGTTTTCATAACGCCTCTAGCACTTTGAATTCTATCATTCATAGCCACCATTACGCCTTTATTTTTTGCTTGAGGATTTGCTGCTAATGCTACAGCGTTGTAAAGATTTTTAGGACCATCTGCACTAATTGCAGTTGATGGGCGCATTGCACCAACCAAAACAACAGGCTTGTCGCTTTTTACGGTTAAATTTAGGAAATATGCAGTTTCTTCCATAGTATCAGTACCATGAGTAATTACAACTCCATCTACATCAGATTTTAAAAGTCTATTAACTTCTTTAGCAAGTTTTAGCCAAATTTCATTTGTCATATCTTTGCTATCAATATTAGCAATTTGATCTCCGCTAATTACTGCCAAATCTTGAATTTGAGGTACTGCCTTAATCAAAGCATCAACCCCCAAAACTCCAGCTGTATAACCTGTAGTAGCTACTGAACTATCAATCGAACCAGCGATGGTTCCACCTGTAGCTAAAATCGCAACTTTTGGTTTTGCTTCCAAAATTCCTGCTCCTAAACTTAGTGCCATAGCTGCACACATTAACATTTTTTTCATGTTAGTCCTTTCATTAGAAATGATAAAGATTATAATGCAACTATGTTTAAATAAAAATAAATTATAAATATAAAAAATACTTTAGTAAACAACCATTAATTTAAAGCCATAAATTTGCAATTTTTTTTAGTTTTTCTACATCACTTGAAGCATAAAATTCAATATTAGCTTCTTCTTGGATTGATGTTAAGTTAAATTCTTGCTGTAATTGCAAAGCTATAGCTTCACCTGAATGAATAAGTTTTGTGTTTTTACCAAAATACTCTTCCAAAGAATGAGCGATTAAGGGAAAATGTGTGCATGCTAAGATTAAAGCATTAGGGTGAAATTTGAGCTTATTAAAATAATACTCAAAAGCAGCTTTTAAAAAATCTCCTTGAAAAATCCCTTCTTCAACCATAGGTACAAAAAGCCCAGTTGCTTTTTCTTCCACTTTTAAAAAACCTTCTTTGATTAAAGCTTGTTTATAAGCGTGAGAATCCACGGTAGCTTGTGTTGCAATGACTAATATATTAGAGTTTTTATCTTCTAAAGAGTTTTTAACCGCTAAAACTCCTGCTTCTATAACTCCAAGAACCGGAAATGGTGCATTTGCTTTTAGAATTTCTAAAGCATGCGCACTAACTGTATTGCACGCAATAATAAGCATATCGACTTTTTTTTCTTTGAAAAATTCTAAAGCTTCTAGGGAAAATTTAATGATGGTTTCTTTATCTTTAACCCCATAAGGCACTCTTGCAGTATCCCCATAGTAAATATATTCTTTAAAAAGTTTTGCTTGAAGTAAAGATTTTAAAACACTAAGCCCACCTACACCGCTATCAAAAACGCCTAGTCTCATCAAAATCCTTTAAAAAGGAAGAAAGTAGAAAATCTACTTTCTTATAAGCCTACTGCACTTAAAGTTTGGTATTTATTCATATAAATTTGAGCTTCGATTTTTCTCATTGTATCAAGTGCTACTTGAACTACAATCAAAACAGAAGTTCCACCAAAATAAAAAGGCACACCAAACAACTTCACAATAAGCCATGGTAATGTAGCTACAAGCCCTAAATAAATAGAACCTGACAAGGTAAGTCTTGACGCTACTTCATTAAGATAATTTGCAGTTCCTTCACCTGGTCTAATACCTGGTATGAAACCACCTTGTCTTTTAAGATTTTCAGCTATATCTTTTGCATTAAATACAATTGATGCATAAAAATACGCAAAGAAAATAACAAGTAAGAATGTTAAAATATGAAAGAAAAATCCATTTGGATTTAAAAAGTCATAAATTTTTAACACATATTCATTTGTACTTGTTTGTAAAATAGTACTTGGAAACATCAAAATCGCACTTGCAAAAATAGGAGGAATAACACCACTTAAGTTGATCTTAATAGGTATATAGTTCATAATGCGTTTGTTTTGATTTTGCATGATTACTTTTCTTGAGTAAGAAATAGGAATTCTTCTTTCTCCAAGTTCTACTACTATAATAGCCCAAATAGTAAGTAAAATTACAACTAAAATGGCAATGATAGTCAAGAAATTCATCTCACCTGTATTTACCAAATTTACTGTTCCACTAATTGCACCTGGAATTGTAGAAACAATACCACCAAAGATAATTAAAGAAATACCATTTCCTATACCGCGTTGAGTGATTTGCTCACCTATCCACATCAAAAGCATGGTACCTGCAAGCATAGAAACAGCAGAAAGTGCGATAAAAGTATTCATATCAATCATAATGGCTGATTGACCTGCTTTTCCATGAAGACTTTGCAAGCCTATAGAAACGCCTATACTTTGTATCAAAGTGATAGCTATAGTAGCATAACGGATAATTTGCATATATTTTTGCATACCATCGCGTTCTTTTTTCATTTTTCCTATATTAGGAAAAGTTGCCGCTAAAAGCTCCATAATAATCGAAGCAGTAATATAAGGCATAATGCCTAGAGAGATGATGCTAAGTCTTTCAGCAGCACCCCCACTAAACATATTAAACAAGCCTAATGCATTAGATGCATTAGAATCAAAAAATTCCTTGATAACACTGACATTAACCCCCGGAACTGGAACATAAGCTAATATTCTATAAGCGAATAAAAAAGCCAATGTTATGAGAATTTTATTTGTCAATGTTTTATTCATTATTTTTGTCCGCTAAAAGTAATCTTCTCGTCTTTAATTTTACTAGCAAGATCTTTAGCGCTTGCTCCAATAAGCTTAACTTTATTTACATTTTTTGAAAGCTTATGAATGCTATTGATTGTTTCAAATGTAATTTCGCTAAGCTCTTTGATTGCTGTGATTTTTTCAACATTAATCACATAAGGTTTTTCAAATTTAGAAGTAAAGCCTACCTTTGGTAAACGTCTTTGAAGTGGTTGTTGACCCCCTTCAAAACCTCTTTTTTCATTATAACCTTTTCTAGCAGTTTGGCCTTTTCCACCTTTAGTAGAAGTTTTACCCATACCACTACCTTGACCACGGCCTATTCTTTTGGTTTTATGTGTTGAACCTGGTGCTTTTGTTAAATTCATTGATTATCCTTTAAGCATTGTAAGTGCTTTGATAGTAGCACGCACAACATTTGCTGAATTATTTGAACCTAAAGACTTAGTTAAAATGTCTTTAATACCTGCAAGTTCCACGATAGGACGTGTTGAACCACCTGCAATAACCCCTGTACCTTCGCTTGCTGGTTTAAGTAAAATTCTACTTGCGTTGTATTTTACTTCTACATCATGAGGGATAGTTGAACCTTTTGTTTTAACTTCAACAATGTTTTTAAAAGCATCATCAACTGCTTTTCTTATAGCATCTGGAACTTCTTTAGCTTTTCCATAGCCCACACCAACTAAACCTTTTCTATTTCCAACGATAACTAAAGCAGTAAATCTAAATCTTCTACCACCTTTAACAACCTTAGTAACCCTGCCGATATCGACGATTACTTCTTCAAATTCTTCTCTATTATATTTTTCCATCGATCTTCCTTTTGGGTTATAGTTTGATTCCGTTTTCTCTTAGTGCTTCAGCTAAAGCTGCAATCACACCATGGTATAAATAACCATTTCTATCAAACACTGCTTCTTCTATGTTTTTAGCTTTTAAAACTTTTGCAAATTCAGCTGCTATTTTTTTAGCGCCTTCTTTATTTGCTTTAACACCAATTTTTCTTCCATCTACTGCTGCTAAAGTTACTGCTTTAACATCATCGATAGCTTGGATATATAAAGTTCTGTTTGATTTGAAAACAGAAACTCTTGGAAGAGCTTGTGTTCCTGAAATTTTTGCTCTAATTCTTTTTTTTCTTTTAATTCTTAAAGATATTTTTCTTTTTAATACATTTGCTCTCATATTCTATCCTTACTTCTTAGATGTCTTACCAGCTTTGCGGATAATACGCTCATCTGAATATTTAACACCTTTTCCTTTGTAAGGCTCAGGTGGTCTAAATTCACGAATTTGAGCAGCAACTTGACCTACCACTTGTTTATCACTACCTTTGATAATAACATTGTTTTTATCAACAGTAATTTCTATGCCTTCTGGAATAGCATAGTTGATAGGATGAGAAAAACCTAAAGCAAGTTCAAGAACTTTACCTTTTAATGCAGCTTTATAACCAACACCATTGATTTCTAAAGTTTTGCTAAAACCATCAGTTAAACCGATGATGATGTTTTGAGCTAAAGCTCTATAAGTTCCCCAATAAGCTCTACTTTGTCTATCTTCACCTTTAGGAGAGAAAAGAATTTGTCCTTCTTTAATCTCAACATTAACATTTGCTTTTGTATCAAGCTCTTTTGCTAAATTTCCTTTTTTGAATTTTAGCAAGTTACCTTCTAATTTTACTTCTACTCCACTTGGAATAGCAACTGGTTGTTTACCTATACGAGACATTCATTTTTCCTTTTTACTTGTCTACGATATGACTACTTTATAAGAATGGATACCGAATACCATAAAAAGTAGAAACTCTTACCAAATAGTACATAAAACTTCGCCGCCAACGCCTGCTTTGTAAGCTTCGTCGTTAGCTAAAACACCTTTTGAAGTGCTTACTACGATAGTACCATAACCGTTTTTAAATCTTTTGATCTCATCTTTGCCTTTATAAACACGACGACCAGGTTTAGAAATACGCTTAACTTCGTTAATTACGCTTTTACCTTTTTCATCGTATTTTAAAACTACATTGATGAATTTCTTTTTATCCTCTTCAATAACATTAAAGCTTTCAATATAACCTTTAGCTTGGAAAATTCCAAGTAAAGCTTCGATAACTTTAGAATGCAAAAGTTGAGTAGTTTCTAATCTTCTCATCCCTGCATTTCTAATTCTTGTTAGTGAATCTGAAATTAAATCATTTATCATGGTTCTTTCCTCTTACCAACTTGCTTTTTTAAGACCAGGAATTAAACCTTCATTTGCCATTTTTCTTAAGCAAACTCTACAAATTCCAAAATCTCTATAAACTGAATGTGGTCTTCCACAAATTTGGCATCTAGTATACCCTCTAACGCTAAATTTAGGTTTGCGGGCAGCTTTTGCAATCATTGATTTTTTAGCCATATTACTTTCCTTTTGCAAATGGCACGCCAAATAATTCTAATAATTTTTGTGCCTCTTTATCTGATTTTGCTGTTGTAACGATAGAAATGTTCATACCATGAGTTCTTAAGATTTTATCATATTCAACTTCTGGGAACATTAACTGCTCATCTAAACCAAAGTTATAGTTTCCTCTTCCATCAAAACCATCTCTTGGAAGACCTCTAAAGTCTTTAACACGAGGAAGAGCTATAGTAATAAGCTTATCTAAGAAAGCATACATATTGTCTTTTCTTAATGTTACCATTACACCTACTGGGAAGCCTTCTCTCACTTTAAAACCAGCAACTGATTTTTTAGCTTTTGTGATAACTGCTTTTTGTCCAGCGATCAATGAAATAGTATCTGCAACATTTTGTAATACTTTTTGATCTTTTGCTAATTCCCCAGCACCTACGCTGATTACAACTTTTTCAATAAAAGGAATAAGCATAGGATTTTTGATATCAAATTCTTTTACTAAAGCAGGTTTGATATTTTGAGTATATTTTTCTTTTAATCTCATCATCTTATTCTCCTGCCTTTGCTACATTTGAAATATCCATTGGCATTTCTTTATTGATAAAACCGCCGTTTGGATTTTTATCACTTGGCTTAACAGCTTTTTTAGCGATTTTGCAACCCTCAACAATTACTTTATTTGTTTTAGGAAATACTGCTAAAACTTTACCTGTTTTGCCTTTGTCATCGCCTGCGATAACTTTTACCATATCATTCTTTTTAATTTTTAATTTCATTACAACACCTCCGGTGCTAGTGAAACAATTTTCATAAAGCCACCATATCTTACTTCACGACCTACTGGTCCAAAAATACGCGTTCCGATAGGCTCTCTTTTAGCATCAAGAATAACTGCTGCATTTTCATCAAAACGAATTAAAGAACCATTATCTCTATGAATTTCTTTTTTAGTTCTAACGATAACTGCTTTTACTACTTGACCTTTTTTAACTTTACCATTTGGTAGAGCTTTTTTTACAGATGCAACGATTACATCACCAACAGTAGCGTATCTTCTTTTACTACCACCTAAAACCTTAATACACATTAATTCTTTTGCACCGCTATTATCAGCAACTGCAAGCCTAGTAAAACTTTGAATCATTACTCAACTCCTGCTGATACTATAGTTTTTAAGCGAAATGATTTTCTCTTAGAAAGTGGTCTACATTCAATAGCAACTACAGTATTTCCCACTTTAAGTTCATTTCTTTCATCATGAATTAAATATTTTTTAAAGCGTTTTACGATTTTTCTGTATTTTGGGTGAACCACTTTTCTTTCAACCAAAATTGTTGCTGTTTTATCTCCAGCAATTTGAACAACAACGCCTTGAATTTCTCTTTTAAATGCCATTTTCTATCCTTATTTTAAAGCGCTAATTGCAGTATTGATTCTAGCGATGTCTTTTTTAACTTCGCTAATCTCTTTAGGATTAGTTAGCTGCATTGTTTTTAGCTTTTGTCTTAAAGTAAATAAAAGCACCTTTTTTTCTTTTAGCATTGTTGCAAGCTCACCTGCTGTTTTATCTTTAATCTCAGTATATTTCATTTTGGCTCTCTCTTGTAACAAACTTAGTTTTAAATGGCAATTTGTGCATCGCTAAAGTTAAAGCTTGTCTTGCCATTTCTTCATTAACTCCTGCCATTTCATAAATGATACGACCTGGTTTAATGTTCATTACCCATTCCTCAACTGCACCTTTACCTTTACCCATACGAGTTTCTAAAGGTTTTTTAGTTAGAGGTTTATCTGGGAAAACTCTAATCCAAGTTTTACCTTGTCTTTTTACAAAACGAGTTAAAGCAATACGAGCTGCTTCGATTTGACGTGAATTGATACGACCAGCTTCAGTTGCTTTTAGGGCAAAATCACCAAAAGTAAATTCAGTCCCTCTGTTGGCATAACCTCTGTTACGCCCTTTCATCATTTTACGATATTTTGTTCTTTTTGGCATTAACATGATTATTTACCTCTTCTTGCTCTTCTAGTTTTTTTAGCTGGAGCGTTTTCTTCGGTTTTTTCAGGTTGAACACCCTTTTGTAAAACTTCACCTTTGAAGATCCATACTTTAATACCTATGTTTCCATAAGTAGTGTGTGCTTCTGCAAAACCATAATCGATTTTTGCTCTTAAAGTGTGAAGTGGAACACGACCTTCTAAGTACCATTCAGTTCTTGCCATTTCAGCACCACCTAAACGGCCTGAAACTGAAACTTTAATCCCTTTAGCACCTGCTTTTTGCGCTCCTTGAATTACTTTTTTCATTGCTCTTCTAAAAGCAATTCTTTTTTCAAGTTGAGTAGCAACACTTTCAGCTGCAAGCTGAGCTGAAGCACCTGCTTTTCTTTCTTCTTTGATATTGATATTAACTTCTTTTTTTATTAAATCTTGAAGTTCTTTTCTTAAAATATCAACATCACTACCTTTTTTACCAATAATAATCCCTGGTCTTGCAGCTACAACAGTTACTCTTAATTTTTTCGCTGTTCTTTCTACAAGAATTTGGCTAATTCCTGCATAATAAAGTTTTCTTTTTAAGAAAGTTCTGATTTTATAATCTTCACCAATATTTTCTGCTAAATTAGCTTTTGTAGGAAACCATCTTGATTCCCAATTTCTATTAATTCCTAGTCTTAAACCAATCGGATTTACTTTTTGTCCCATATTAGCTTTCCTTTTTCACTGATGCTTTTTTAGCTTTTGTAGTTTTTTCAGCACTTGCTTCTACTTTACTAACTTCTACCAAAATGTGTGAAGTTGGCTTTCTAATACGACTAGCACTTCCTCTAGCTCTTGGTCTAAATCTTTTTAAAACCGCACCAGCATCAACACGACAACTTGAAACAACAACTTCATTTGCTTCAAATCCGCCATTTGCTACAGCACTTGAAATAGCATTTGCTATAAATTTAGCACCTTTATTTGGCATAAATTTCAAACTAGCTAATGCAAGCTCTGCATTCATACCTTGAACTTCTCTAGCAATCAATCTCGCTTTAGTTGGAGATAATCTTATGAATTTAATTAACGCTCTACTCATAAATCTCCCTTACTTACCTATTTTTTTCTGAACAGAGCCTTTGTGACCCTTGAATGTTCTAGTAGGTGCAAATTCACCTAATTTGTAACCGATATGATTTTCAGTAACATATACTGGGATAAAGCTTTTTCCATTATGAACATTAAAAGTTAAACCTATCATATCAGGTATAATAGTGCTGCGTCTTGACCAAGTTTTAATTGGCTTACCATCGTTAGCTTTTTTAGCAGCGATGACTTTTTTCATTACATGGTCATCAACAAAAGGACCTTTTTTTAGTGACCTAGCCATCTTACTTTCCTTTTCTTCTTGAAATTATTAGCTTATCGCTAGCTTTTTTACGGCGAGTTTTAGCACCTTTAGTTGGTTTACCCCATGGAGTAACTGGATGACGGCCTGAATTTTTCTTACCTTCACCCCCACCGTGCGGGTGATCAACTGGGTTCATCGCAGAACCTCTTGTTTGAGGACGAATACCTCTATGGCGATTTCTACCAGCTTTACCAATAGTCACGTTTGACCATTCTTCATTACCAACTTCACCGATACTTGCCATACATTCAGCTAAAACTTGTCTCATTTCACCACTTGCAAGTCTTAAGATAACGTATTTTTCTTCTTTACCCATTAATTGAGCATAAGCACCCGCTGAACGGATCATTTGACCGCCTTTGCCTGGTTTTAACTCGATATTGTGTACGATAGTACCCACTGGGATATTTCTTAATTTCATTGCATTACCTGGTTTAATGTCAAGTCCGCTTTCAGCAGCACAAACAACATCGCCAACACTTAAACCTTTTGGTTGTAAGATGTATCTTTTTTCACCATCTCTATAAGAGATTAATGCGATACGACAATTTCTGTATGGATCGTACTCGATTGCTTCAACTTTACCTTCAATACCAAATTTTCTTCTTTTAAAATCTATAATTCTGTAAAGTTTTTTAGCACCTGCTTCTTTATGACGGCTTGTGATTCTACCATTATTGTTACGACCTGCATGAGCTGGAAGTTTTACAAGTAATGAACGCACACTAGCTTTTGCTGTGATATCATCAGAGCTTACACCTGTGATATATCTTCTACTTGGAGTATATGGTTTATAAGTTTTAATTGCCATCTTATGCCTCCGAACTTTCTAAGCTCACACCTTCTGGTAGCTTAACATAGAATTTTTTAAAGCTATTTCTTTGACCTTCACGACCTCTAAAACGCTTTACTTTTCCATCCATTTTTAAAGAATTAATTCTTACTGGAGTTACACCAAAATATTCTCTTAAAACTTCTTTTAGACCATTTTTAGTCATTTTTGGAGAAGTTTGAATAACTACAACACCTTGCTCTTGAAGGTTTAAGCTTTTTTCAGTGTAAAGTATTGTTTTTATATCAGTAATATCTGCCATTTTAACCCTCTTTTACGATAGATTCAAGCGCTGCTTTTTCAATGATAACAGCATTAAATACAGATACTAAATAAGCATTTACTTCGCTAATATCAACTACATAGCAATTTGCTAAGTTTCTAAAAGCAAGAAGTGTTTTTTCATCTAGTAAATCTTTTACAATTAAAGCATCTTTTAAACCAAGCTTTTTAATAACTGCATTTGCATCTTTTGTTTTACCGCTTTCAATGCTTAAACTATCTACTGAGAATAATGCATTGTTTTGTGCTTTATCAGCCAATGCTCTTTCAAGCGCTAAGCGTTTTTGTTTTTTATTAACTTTTTGGAAATAGTTACGATTGTTTGTAGGACCAAATGCCACAGCACCACCAACCCAAACATTCGTTCTTGTTGAACCTGCTCTTGCACCACCACGACCTTTTTGTCTCCATGGTTTTTTACCACCACCGCTTACATCGCTTCTACCTTTAGTATGAGCTGTGTTTGCTCTAAGGCTAGCAAGATAAGATTTTACATATAAATAAAGGTTGTGAGGATTAACTTCTGCATATTTTGCTGGAAGATCGAGTTCACTAGCTTTTTCAAATTTATCATTTAAAACAGTTACTTTACTCATTTTGCAATCCTTATTTTACCCATAGCACCATTAAATCCTGGTACCGCACCTTTTACTACTAAGATGCCATTTTCTTCATCAAATGAAACTACTTCATTTTTAACAGTAACTTTTACATTACCATAATGACCTGCCATTTTCATACCTGGTTGAACACGACCTGGCCATTCGCGGTTACCGATTGATCCGTGACGTCTGTGGAATCTTGAACCGTGACTTGCAGGACCTCCAGCAAATCCGTGTCTTTTAACAACCCCACTATAACCTCTACCTTTAGAATTAAAGCTTACTTTTAAGATAGAAGCTTCTTTTAAAGGATTAAGATCAATATCGCCTGCTTCTGTGTTTGCCACTTCTAAAGAAGCAAATCTATTATATTCAGCTGAAAGATTGTATTTTTTTTGCTGACCTGCAATGCATTTATTATTTGCTTTGCCTTTTACATAAGCAACCAAAGCTTTTCCATTTTCTACTTCACATACTTTAGTTTGAACAAGTTTAAGTAAGGTTACAGGAATGCTTGGTGTGCTGATTGTTCTACTCATACCAATTTTTTCTACAATGTATTCCATATTCTATCCTTATTTACCCATAGCTCTTACTTCAACATTGACCTCTGGAGCCAAGTCAAGCTTAGTGAGTGAATCTACTGTATCTGGAGTAGCTGCTACAATATCAAGCATACGAGCATGAATTCTCATCTCAAATTGTTCGCGTGAATCTTTATTGATGTGTGGAGATTTCAAAACTGTGTATCTTTTGATTTTTGTAGGCATTGGCACTGGACCTCTGATGTCAGCACCTGTTCTTTTAACAGCTTCTACAATTGCTGCAACTGTGCGATCTAGAACTCTGTGGTCATAAGCTTTTAGCTTAAGCCTGATTCTTTCCATATTTTTTCCTTTGTAAAGAACTCGTTAGACCCATAAGAATCTAACCACCATATAAAATGATGTTGAGATTATATAAAAACACACTTTGCTATGTCAAGAAATTTATGCATTTTTTTTAATTATTTTCCTTTTTAAAAGGATAAAAATTAAATTTTATAAATTTTACAAGATTTTTTATGCATTAAGAAAATCTAAGAAAAAATATAGTATGATTTTAAAATCTAAAGGGGCATTAGCTCAGCTGGGAGAGCACAACGCTGGCAGCGTTGGGGTCAGCGGTTCGAACCCGCTATGCTCCACCATTTAGTATAAAGAAATCTATGAAATCACTACAATTTTTTTACGATAATTACCCAAAATTTCAAAAATTTGATGAAAGAAAAATTCAAATCCAAACCCATAAAAACATCATCATAAAAGGTGGTTTTGCAAGTGGTAAGAAAAATTTGATTTTAAATTTTTTATCTTTGTATAAAAGTGAAAATATACTCTTTATTGATTGTGATGATTTAAAATTTCAAGCAAATGCTTTAATAAATTTAAATTCGTTTTTAACTTATAATCCACAGATTAAATTTTTAGCACTTTGTAACTTTACTCATGATTTTGACTTTGCTAGTTTAAAACATCTTAATTTGCAAATCATAATAAGCGTTTGTGATAGTAATTTTTGCTTAGATCAGTTTGAAGAACTTCATTTAGATTATTTAGACTTTGAAGAATTTTTAAGCCTAAACAAAAAATATGCTGACACTAAAACCATGGTAAGTTATTTTTTACACACAGGACGCAATGTGATTTTAAATCACAACTTTAACACAAACTCATCATACTTAAAAAGCTTTTATACCCCATTAGAGCTTACTATACTCAAACAAATTGCCTTAGAACTTGGAAGTGAATTTAGCGTTAATGAGTTATTAAAAACTCTAAAAAATAGTATAAAAATTTCCAAAGATACCTTATATAAAAGCATAGAAAAACTGGAATCAAACTACACTTTGTATTTTGTAAAAAATCTTGAAAAGAATTTAAAAAAAGTATATTTTTGGGACTTTTCACTAAAAAATTCTCTAAGCATACAAAAAGACTTTAGTACTTTGTTTGAAAATTTAATTTTAAGTGAGTTGTTTAAATTTAAACAAGAAATTTTTTATACTAAGCATTTTGATTTTTACTTACCAAGTCTTAAAAATGCATTTTTATGCTCACCTTTTAAAGATAAAGATTTACTTAGCTTAAAAGTCAAAAAAATCCTTAGTAAAAATCAACTTGCACTTTCGACTATTTATATCATCACGCTTTCACAAAGAGATGAGTTTTTCATTGAGGGGGTGCGCGTGATGATTTTACCTTTTGATGAGTGGGCTTTGGGTAATTAATCTAACTCGTCAAGCTTATATTGCTCGATGATAGATAAAATAAGCTTAGTGTAATTACTTTTAATCTCTGAATATTTTTCTAAATGACTTGCCGCTTCTTTACCATCAAGTTTTTCATTTTGATTTATAGCATCCCACCGCCAAGCTCTAAATTCCTTATAAGCATCGTGGCGATTTAAATTAAGCAAGTATGAATCCACACTTTCTTGTAAGCTATCAAATATACGAATTTTGTGAGTTTTACCCTCGCCTCTTTCCTTTGGCACTAAACCTTTTTCACCCCAAGTCCATTCTCCAAATAAATTATTTGCCTCTTTAGCAAAGCGACTTGTACCAGTTGCACTTTCAATAATAGCTTGAGCTATGGCTAAAGACTTTGGTACCTTTTGGACACGCATTTGATATTCTTTGTGATCATATAAATTTTTAACACGATATTTTTCTTTTAAAGACCATAGTTTTTGCACAGCATTAGTATTTAGCTTTCTAAAATTATTCTTTATAGCCTCTTTAAAGAAAAATTCTATAAATTCTTTTTCCTTTTCTATCTCTTTAAAAGAAACATCCAATAAAGCATTAATTTTTTTGATAAAAACTTCACGCTTTTCTTTTATACTTAAAGCATAATATTGCTCATCAAAACCTGCTATAAATTCAGCTTTTAAAAATAAAACACTACTAAGCAAAATTATAATCAGCTTCAAAACAGCACTTTACCTTTCCTCTAAAAAATATTTGATCCTCTTCTAATCTAAAATACAAACTTTCATTACTTTTTGGCTTTACCAAAATATCATCTTTTACCTCTTGATTTAAATACGCTAGATAAAAACAAGCCCCCATACCCGTACCACAAGCTAAAGTCTCATCTTCTACTCCACGTTCATAAGTTCTAACTCTTATAAATTCATCATCTTCTACTTTGGCAAAGTTAACATTTGCATTGTATCTTTTACGCACTTCTTTGCATAAATTTACATCAAATTCGTTTAAATCATCAACAAAGGTTACTATATGCGGAACACCAGTATTACAGCCTTGCCAAATTCTACCTTTATACTCAAAAGCTTCTTTAATATCCTTTACCCCGCTAAGTTTGATTTCAACTATATCATCATCAACAAAAGATTTTATAAGTCCTGCGCCGGTTAAGAAATTTAAATATTGAGACTTTTTTAAATAATGATGAGCAAAATGAGCTGCTGCGCGTGAGCCATTACCACACATACTTGCCTTGCTCCCATCACAATTATAAAATTCCCATTCAAAATCATATCTATCATGAGGCACAACCACTATAAGCCCATCAGCGCCTATGCCTTCATAACGATTACAAAGAATTTTAGCTAATTCGCTACGATCTTTTTTTTCACTATCTGCAAACACCACAAAATCATTCCCGCTAGCACAGTACTTGTAAAATTTCATTTTTCAACCTTTAAAGTGTGTTTTAAAAAATTTAGCACATTTTTCTCAAAATTTTCATAACCTGAGGTATTTTTTATCACAAAATCTGCTTTTTTTAGTTTTTCTTCTATATCAAGTTGTAAATTAATTCTTTTTAAGGCTTCGTTTTCATCTAAATTATCTCTTTGCATTAGTCTTTGAAGTAGAAGTTCTTTTGGCGTATAAATTAATATACTTTTTCCTAAATTTTGGTAGTGATTGTTTTCAAAAAATAAAGGCAGTTCTATAAAAAAAGCCTTGTTTTTTTTATCTAAAATTTGAGCTTTTTGTAAAATAACTTCTTTGATTTTAGGATGTAAAAAATCTTCTAGCTTTTTTTTAGCATTTAAGTCATTAAATACAATAGTTCCAAGTTTTTTTCTATCTATTTTTCCTGCTATGATTAAATCATCGTTATCAAAAAGCTTAGCTATGGAATTTGCATTTTCATTTAAAAGCTCATGAGCTATCACATCTGCGCTTAAAGTATCAAAACCCAAATTTTGAACTATTTTTATAAAGCTTGACTTTCCACCTGCTATACTTGAAGTTACAAAATAAGCATTTTGCATAATTTAGCCTTAAAACATTTTTAGTTAAAATACCTTTTAAATTCTTAAAGGAAGATAAATGAATATAAGCTATGAAGATGCGGGCGTAAGTATAGACAATGGCAATGCTTTTGTAGAAGCAATCAAGCCTTTAGTAAAAGAAACTTTTAATGAAAATGTTTTAGGTGGCATAGGCTCTTTTTCAGGTGCTTTTGCTATGCCAAGTGGTTTTAAAAATCCTGTTATGTTAGCAGCAACCGATGGAGTGGGTACGAAGTTGCGTCTTGCTATTGATAGTCAAAAATTTGACACCATAGGTGAGGACTTAGTAGCAATGTGTGTGAATGATTTAATTTGCAATTTTGCTACACCTTTGTTTTTTTTGGACTATTATGCAACTGCAAAATTAGATGTAGAAGTAGCTAAAAAAGTCGTAGCAGGGATTGCTAATGGTTGTAAAAAAGCAAATTGTGCCTTAATAGGCGGAGAAACCGCTGAAATGCCTGGAATGTATCATAGCAATGATTTTGACTTAGCAGGTTTTTCAGTGGGTATGGCCGAAAAAGATGAAATCGATAGAAGAAATTTTGTAAAAAATGGAGATATTTTACTAGCTCTACCTAGTAGCGGGCTTCATTCTAATGGATATTCTTTAGCTAGAAAAGTATTATTTGAAGCACAAAAGCTTAAGTTTGATGATAAAATAGAGGGTAAAAATTTAATCGATATTTTACTTGAACCTACAAGAATTTACGTAAAAGACTTTTTAAGATTAAAACCATTCATCAATGCACTAGCTCATATAACAGGTGGTGGATTGGTGGAAAATTTACCTAGAGTTTTCCCAAGAGGAATAGGCGCAATCATCAGAAAACATCATCTAAAAACTCCTGAAATTTTTTACCAAATAGGCCAAAGTGTAGAAGAGGCTGAAATGTATAGAAGCTTTAATATGGGTGTGGGTTTAGTTGTGGTGGTAGATCCATCTAATGTAAGAAAAGTTTTAGAAAGCTCAGATGCTTATGTAATAGGCGAAGTTGTATTAAATGAAGGGGTTGTTTTAGAGTGATAGCTTAAAAGCCATCACTCTAAATTTATGCAAAATACCAAGCTATTAGGATATTTAAAGCCATTCCTACAAGCAACATAGGAGTAGATCTTTTAACAATGGCTATAGGATCTAATTTTGCAAAGCCTGCTAAGGCTAAAATTCCACCCGATATTGGCGAGGCAGCACGCCCCAAACAAGAAGCAATCTCAAGTGGCAAAGCTAGTGAGATAGGATTAATCCCTAGTTTTTGAGCAATATCTGGAGCAAGTCTTCCAAAAGCATTAAAAGCAGCAATCCCACTACCCATAATCACACTTGCAAAATACACAATAAAGCTTAAAACTATAATAGTAAGCAACACAGCAGAAGCTCCCATAGAAGAAACTGCTAAGGCTAAATGTTCTATACCTTTTAATGCTTTAATACCTTCTGCAAAAATAGAAGCTGCAATGATAATACAAACAACACTTACAAAAATTTCTGCCATGGCTTTTAGTATCACCATCAAATCATCTGCAAGTTTTTTTGCATCTTTATGTCTAACATACTCTAAAATAAAAACCAAACTTATACTTAAAAAATTGGCACTCACCACATCTAGCTTCACTTTATATCCATATAAATTTGCAAAATAAGCACCAAATAAAAACACTATAGGAAGCCAAGGCAAGAAAATATAAAATAAAGGACAATTTGGGTTTTTTATTTCCATATGTTCGATATTATCCACAACGCCTTTTGCTAAGTCTTTTTTATCCATATAACTATAATAAAACGGAATAAGCAAAGCTATCACAACAACATAAGCTATAACAGGATAAATTTGGTATTCAAAAAACATAGCAACAACATTTTCAATGCCTACCATATCTGCTAAATTTATAGAATTTCCATCTTTAGGACCATAATCAAGTGCAATTAATGACAAAACCGATACAGCAGTGATAGGACGAATTCCTATGGCGATTAAAACAGGATAAATCGAAGCAAGCAATAAAAGTAACAATCCTGTGTAACTTGAAATAACTATTTTTAAAGCCATACCCACTACAAAAGTTCCACTTAAAACTAGGTATTTATTTTTAATCTTGCCTAGCGGTTTATTTGCTACAAAAGCTAACTTTGCCGAAGCATTAATGTGCTTCATATAGGCTGCAAAACCTGCAACAGACATTATAATAAGCCCCACACCAGCTAAATTTGTCTTAAAAGTTTGAGTTACAAAACCAAAGACATCAAAAACAGGATTTCCTAAGCTTTGTTTTAGCACAGACTCACCAGTTGCTAAAGAAATGATGATTAAGATAATAATACCTGAGAGAAAAAAAGTAAAGATAGGATTGTATTTTTTAAGAATAAAATAGGCTACTAAAAATACACAAAATAAAGTAGCCACGACAGAAAGAAAAACCTCCATAAAATCTCCTAATTTTTGTATTTAGTCTATTTTACGGGGTTTTTCTTAAAAAAACTTGATTATTTTACAGGGTGAAGTTCGTTTGCATAGAAGCTTACTGAGTTCATACCTTCTTTAATAGCCCATTCATAAGCTTTTGCTACAAATTCCCAGTTAATGTGCGCGTAGAATTTTTCTAAATACGCAGGGCGCGCATTGCGGTGATCTACATAGTAAGCATGCTCCCATACATCAACTACTAAAAGCGGAACTTTACCTTCAGTGATAGGTGTAGCAGCATTGCTTGTAGCTACTAATTCTAATTTTTGATTTTGAGTGTTATAAACTAACCAAAACCAACCAGAACCAAATACCCCTGTAGCTCCTTTGATAAACTCTTCTTTTAAATTTTCCATAGAGCCAAAGTCTTTTTCAACTGCTGCTTTAAACTCAGCACTCAAAGAACAGCCACAGCCACAGCATGTTTTTGGCTTAATGCAATCAAAATAAAAGTCATGATTATATACTTGAGCAGCGTTGTTAAAAACTCCACCATTTGAGTTTTGTATGATATAAACTAAATCTTTTCCTGCAAATTCAGTATCTTTGATAAGATTGTTTAGGTTATTTACATAAGTTTGGTGGTGTTTGCCATGATGAAATGCAAAAGTTTCTGCACTTAAAAAGTCTCCAAAAGCGTCTGCTTCATAAGGTAGTTTTCTTAATTCAAACATATTGTTCTCCTTTTTTAAATTTATGGATATTCTAACATAGTTAAATTAAAAAAGACTAAATGAGTCTTTATTTTTCAAAAAGTATTACTTTGCCTTGCTCTAAGCTTTTTGCTACATCGATAATGCGTTGATTTTTACTACCTTTAAATTTTAAAGATAAGTCTTTTTGCTCTAAAATAAACTTCCCATCTACCAAAATATCAGCTAAGATAAGTAATTCTTTTTTTGATTTTTCTTCTAATAGCTCTTCATAAGTAAAGCCTGTATATATGGTAAGATCAAGTCCTAAAGCCTTAATGCATTTTGCTAGAATGCTTAAATTTTTTGCTTGCATAAAAGGCTCTCCACCACTAAAAGTAACACCTTGAAGCAAAGGATTTTTACAAATCTCATCATATAAACTCGCTAAATCTTGCAAATATCCTTTGTTAAAATCATGCGTTTGTGGGTTATGACAGCCTTTGCAATGATGAGGGCAACCTTGAGTAAAAATCACATAACGCAAACCATAGCCATCGACTATGGATTCTTTTATAATACCAGCTAATCTAAGAAAAATCGTGTTTAATTCTTGCATGAACTTCAGCTTTTTTAGCGTCATTAAAACGATCAAGCGTTCCTACTAAATAACCCGTGATTCTTCTTATGCGTTCAAATTTAATATCATCTTCTTTTCTATGGCACTTTGGACAAAACTCATCTATCACACCACTATAACCACACACTGGATCCCTATCTAGCGGGAAATTAATCGAGCCATAGCCTATATTGCTTTCTTTCATACATTTTATAATGCGTTCAAAACTTTCTAAATTCTTACTCACATCGCCATTTAATTCTACATAAGTAATATGCCCGCCATTATTTAGCTCATGATATGGGGCTTCTATTTGAATTTTTTCATATATGCTAATAGGAAAATCTACAGGAACATGAAAAGAATTAGTATAAAAATCTTTATCGGTTATGCCTTTTAAAATGCCGTATTTTTTTTGATCTAGTTTTAAAAATCTTCCACTTAAACCCTCAGCCGGGGTAGCTATGAGTGAAAAATTAAGCTTATCTTTGAGTGCTTTTTCATCGACAAATTCACGCATAAAACGCACGATTTGTAAGCCAAGCTCCCTTGCTTCTTGGCTTTGTCCATGATGAGAACCTATCAAAGCTATTAAACTCTCACAAAGTCCTATATAACCTATAGCCAAAGTCCCATGTGCGATAACTTTTTCTACGCTATCATTTTCTTTTAAAGTATCTGAATCTATCCAAATTCCCTCGCCCATTAAAAATGGAAAATTCTTAACCTTTTTTAGACTTTGAATTTTATATCTATGAAGTAATTGCTCATACACAAGCTCTAATTTTTCTTTTAAAAGTGAGTAAAAAAGCTCTAAATTTCCTTTGGCTTCTATGGCTAAACGCACAAGGTTTATACTTGTAAAGCTTAAATTTCCCCTACCGCTTGTGATTTCTTTACTCTCATCATAAACATTTGCCATAACCCTAGTTCTACAACCCATATAAGCTACTTCGCTGTTGTAATCACCCTTTTTATAGTATTTTGCGTTAAAACTTGCATCTAAAAAGCTAAAATTTGGAAAAAGTCTTTTAGAAGCACATTCTATGGCAAGCTTAAAAAGCTTGTAGTTTGGGTCTTTTTCATTATAGTTAATACCTTCTTTTACTTTAAAAATTTGCACAGGGAAAATTGGCGTTTCGCCATTTCCTAAGCCTTTCATCGTGGCTTTTAGTAAATTTTCTATCACCATTTGCCCTTCAAAAGATGTATCGGTGCCATAATTTAGCGTGCTAAAAGGCACTTGAGCTCCTGCTCTTGAGTTCATAGTATTAAGATTATGCACTAAAGCTTCCATAGCTTGAAAAGTCGCATCTTGGGTTTGCTTTAATGCTCTTTTATAAGCATAAGAATTTGCTTGTTTTAAAAAATTCTCATCACTATTTAAATCAAGCCTTAAAAGCTCTTTGAAGCATTCTTTTTCGCTTGAAGCTTGAAAATTAGCATTTTTAAAGCATTGCTCATCTAAACTTTGTTCTAATTTTATTTCAAAAAAAGCATTTATAGCCTTTTTATACTCTTTTTGAAAAGTCTTTGCCACACCTTTTGCCATAGCAAAATCAAAATTGGGTATAGACTGGCCTCCATGCATTTCATTTTGATTAGCCTGCAAGGCAATGCAAGCTAAAGAAGCATAAGATCTGATATCATTTGGCTCACGCAAGCTTCCATGTCCTGTGCTAAAACCATTTTCAAAAAGCTTTAATAAGTCTATTTGACAGCAAGTTTGTGTTAGCATATAAAAGTCTTTATCGTGTATGTGTATATCGCCGTTTTTGTGTGCATTTGCGATATGTTTTGGTAAAATACACTCATCTACATAGTATTTTGCGCCTTCTGAGCCATATTTTAACATCATACCCATAGCACTATCTGAATTAATATTTGCATTTTCTCTTTTTAAGTCAGCTTCTTTAGAATCTTTAAAAGTTAAATCATCATACAAACTTAGCAAATCATAGCTACCATTGCGAATTTGTGCTCTTTTTTGGCGATATAAAATATAAGATTTTGCAGTATTGACTAAGGCATTTTTGATTAAAACTTCTTCAACTTTATCTTGAATTTGTTCTACTTGTATGTGTTTTTCATCCAGTAAAGCTACAACCTCATCGCAAAGTTTATCTAAAAAATCATTATTTAATTTTTCATCTGTGGAATTTATATTGGCTTTGAAAATGGCATTTTTGATTTTAAAAATATCAAATGTAACTTGGCTTTTATCTCTTTTTATAATAAATTTTATTCTCATGGAAATTTTCCTAAAAAATAATCTCTAAGCACTATAAAATAGCACTTTTAAAAGATAAGTTTAGTACAAAAACTTGATGAAAAACTTAAAGAAATAAAAGAAAAATTCACACAAAAAATGTGTGAATTTGATTATTTTAACTCCACGCCTTTTACAGCATAAAGTTTATCAATACCACGATTTCCAAACATTTTATCAGTATTACAATCTCTTTGGATATTCCACTCATCTAGCTCGTGGTGAAAATTTTTACAATTATGGAAAAGATAGGCCATGGTAATTACATTTTGCACATCCCAACTTGCCACATTATGCTCATACGCATGGCAGTTTTCAAAACAATGTGCCATTCTGATTACATTAGAGGTTTTCCAGTGCAATAAAGAATGATTAAATTTAACACAATTAAAAAACATATAAGACATATCTTTTAAATTTTGTGTATTCCACTTTGATAAGTCTTTGTTGAAATTTTTGCAGTTAAAAAACATACTTGCCATATTTTCGACATTTGAAACATCCCAGCGTGATAAGTCTGCATTAAAACTTTCACAACAATAAAACATATAAGACATATCTTTAGCCTTAGATACATCCCAACGCTCAATACCCAAAAAATCTTTTCTAGTAGAACAATAAAAAACGAATGAAAAATCTTCTATCAAAGAAACATCAATATCTCTTAGAGAAATTCTTTCATTGTGCACCAAATTCATCAACTCATTTTTGTTTTTAACTTTATACATTTTGTCCCTCCTTTTTGTATATTTTAAAAAACAAGTGTGAAGTCAATATAAATTTAACGAAATTAAATAAAAGATTTGGAATATTAATAATTATTAATTTAAAATTAACTTAATATAAACATATATTTACAAAATAATAAATAATTATAAATAAATAGATGAATTTTGATAAAAAATGAAAAAAATAATACTGTGGAGAAAAATATAGAGTGGTGACCCATACGAGACTCGAACTCGTGTTACCGCCGTGAAAGGGCGATGTCCTAACCGCTAGACGAATGGGCCAATTTGCAGTTTGAAGACAAAATTATAGCAATTTTTACTTAATAATTATTTAAGACATCAAAAAATGCCTTAAATATCTATTTCTATCCCTACAGGAGCATGGTCTGAACCAAAAATATCATCTCTTATAAAGGCATTTTTGAGCTTATCTTTTAAGCCATTAGAAATGAAAAAATAATCAATCCTCCAGCCCACATTTCTTTCTCTTGCTTTCATTCTATAACTCCACCACGAATACTTTTCTTTAATATCGCCATTTATATGTCTAAAAGTATCTATAAAGCCTAATTTTAATAAATCATCTATCCAAGCACGCTCAATCGGTAAAAAGCCTGAAGTTTTTTCATTAGCTTTTGGATGAGTTAAATCTATCTCGCGGTGAGCAGTATTTACATCTCCACATATTATGATTTCTTTACCTTCTTTTAAAAGCTTATCTAAATACACTAAAAAATCATTATAAAATTTCATTTTAAAGTTTAAACGCTCTTCATCTTTTTGACCATTTGGAAAGTAAATATTAAACAAAACTACATTTTTGAAACTATGTTCTAAAACCCTACCCTCATCATCATCAAAAAATTCACATTTTTTGACTTCACTATCAAAATTACACAAGCTCATTACACCAGAATACCCTGCTCTTTTAGCACTATTTGAATACATATGTTTAAAAGGATACTCATAAATTCTTTTTGGAAATTTATCCTCGTGTGCTTTGATTTCTTGAAAACCTATAAAATCGATTTCTTCTTTTTCAATCCAATCCAGTGCGTTTTTATCACAAATTGCCCTTAGGCCATTTACATTCCATGATAATAATTTCATAAAATACCTTTACCAATCTTCTTTTGTTGCTATTTTATATGCGATTTATTAATTTTATTCAAATAGACTAAGTTTTTATTTTATTCCAAAGGAAAAAAATGCACCTAAAACTTTCATGGACAAAATTTACCCTGCTTAATACGATTTTTATCATGGCGTTTAATTTCCCGTTGTTTGAGTTTGTATATGAAAAGATAGATCAAAACACTATGCTTTTTAGTGTGTTTTTTGGAATTTATTTTTTCTTGGTTTTGGGCGTTTTATCTTTGGTATATTTTCCCTATATCACCAAAATTTTAAGCATATTTTTACTTAGTACTTGTGCTATTTGTAGTTATTTTGTTAGCAATTATGGGGTTTTAATCGATGATCATATGATACAAAATGTCGTTGAAACAGACAATAGGGAATTTTTTTCTTATTTTAATTTTTCCTTTGCTTTGTATATTTTAACCTTTGTGATTTTTCCTAGTTTGCTTATGATTTTTACTAGGATTGATTATCAAAGATATTTTTTCAAAAAAAGTGTATTATTTTTGACTTCTTTGGTATTTTGCTTTGCTTTAGTAGCTCTTAGTTCAAAAACACTTTTGCCTTTTTTAAGATCACACAATATTGTTAGAATGTATAATCTACCTTTTTATCCAATATACTCAAGCATAGAATTTACAAAGAAAAAACTAGCAGGTAAAAAAGAACTAACTATCATTTCAAATGATGCAAGTTTAAAAGATACCAATACAACTAAGCTTATGATTTTAGTCATAGGTGAAACTGCTAGAGCGAGTAATTATTCTTTAGGTGGATACAGCACAAATGATACTAATTTTTATACCAAAAATGAGCCAAATTTAGTGTATTTTAACGATGTAAGCTCATGTGGAACGGCTACTGCAAGAAGTTTGCCTTGTATGTTTTCAAGATACAAAAGAGTAAATTTTGAAGATGGATTATACGAAGAAAATGTTTTAGATATCTTGCAAAAGGTTGGAATACAAAGTGTTTGGTTTGGTAATAATTCAGGGGGCTGTAAAGGAAATTGCGATCGTATAAAACACAAACTCATTGCAAAAGATTATGATGAGAGCTTACTTGAACTTGTAAAGCAAGAACTTGAAAATACAAATTCAAATAAAATCATCGTTGTACATTTACAAGGCTCACATGGGCCAACTTATTATAAACGCTATCCAAATGCATTTAAAAAATTTATGCCAACATGTGATACAAACGAGCTAAATACCTGCTCACACGAACAAATCATCAACACCTATGATAATACTTTACTTTATACAGACTTTATTATAAAAAGCCTTATAGATATGCTTAAGCAAAATCCTACCAAAGAAGCTTCTTTGCTTTATTTATCAGATCATGGGGAGAGTTTGGGTGAAAATGGAATTTATCTTCATGGTATGCCTTATTTAATAGCACCAAAAGATCAAAAGCATATACCGATGATATTTTGGAGTAAAGATAGCAAATTAAGCCAAGATTTACAAAGCAAAAAAGACTATAAACTTTCTCAAGATAATCTTTTTTCAAGTTTGCTAGGGTATTTTGGTGTAAATAGCAAAGAATATGAGGCAAATTATGATATATTTAGCAAAAATTTAAAGGAAAATCCTTAATGAAGCCAAAATATTCTTTATTTAAAAATGCAAGCTATGCCTTTAGTGGAATTAAATTTTTACTCCAAGATGAAATGGCTTTTAGGATAGAATTTGCCATTATTTTACCTTTGATTTTTGCAAGCTTATTTTTACCTGTGAGTTTTTTAGAGCATTTTGTGCTTGTATTTGTTTTGGTACTAATTTTAATTGTAGAAGCGCTAAATTCTGCTATAGAAGCTTGCGTGGATCTTTGCACGAGCGAATTTCACATCTTAGCTAAAAAAGCAAAAGATTGTGCGAGCACTGGAGTGTTTTTTAGCGTGGTTTTAGCTATAATTACTTGGAGTTTTATTCTTTTTGATTTGGTTAGAGAATGGATGATAAAGTAAAAACACTATGTGCGAAAATATTTGGTAAAAAACGCTTTGAAATTTTAGAATTTTTAGCCCTTCATGCTAATGAAGATGGCTTTGTCTTTGCAAACATAGAAGAACTTTCTAAACAACTAAACATCAGCAAACCAACCATCATTTCTACTTTTAAATTTTTAGAAGAAAAAGCTTTGCTTGAAAAGCTCAAAAACGGCTTATATAAACTCAAATAGGAGATAAAATGACACTTAAAAACCCTTTGGATATGCATTTACATTTACGCGATGAAAGCATGCTTGAACTTGTAGCTCCATTTAGTGCAAAAGACTTTAAAGCAGGGGTTATCATGCCAAATTTAATCACCCCACTTACTGAAACAAACGCATTAAAAGCTTACAAAGAACGCATTTTAAAAGCGTGTAAAAATGAAGATTTTACGCCTTTAATGACTTTATTTTTTAAAGACTATGATGAGAAATTTTTAGAAAAAGCTAAAGATGAGCTTTTTGCCATAAAACTTTATCCTGCAGGTATCACTACCAACTCAGATAATGGAATTTCAAGCTTTGATATAGAAAAGTTAAAACCCACATTAAATGCTATGAGTGAGCTTGGACTGCCTTTGCTTGTGCATGGAGAAACAAATGATTTTGTAATGGATAGAGAAGCAAATTTTGCTAAAATTTATGAAAAATTAGCTAAAAACTTTCCAAAATTAAAAATCGTAATGGAGCATATTACCACTAAAGTTTTGTGTGATTTGTTAAAAGATTATGAAAATTTATACGCAACTATCACTTTGCACCATTTAATGATAACGCTTGATGATGTAGTGGGTGGAAAAATGGATCCACATTTATTTTGCAAACCTATTGCAAAACGCTATGAAGACAAAGACGCTTTATGTGAGCTTGCTTTTAGTGGTTATGAAAAGGCTATGTTTGGAAGCGATAGCGCACCTCATCCATTACACACTAAAGAATGCTGTGGGTGCGCAGCTGGTGTATTTAGTGCGCCAGTGATTTTACCTGTATTGGCTGAACTTTTTGAAAAACACTCAAATGAAGCAAATTTACAAAAATTTATTTCAGATAATGCTTGTAAAATTCATAATCTTAAATTTGAAAAAGATAAAATCATCACTTTAGAAAAACAAGAATGGCAAGTAGCGCAAAAATACGGTGATGTAGTGCCATTTATGGCAGGAAAAACTTTAAATTTCAAAGTTGCAAATTAAAAGGAAATTAATGCTAAAAGCTTATCTAGAAAACATAAAAGATATTTCTATCAACGATAAAGAACACACACATAGAACAGCTTTGCAAAATTTATTACAAGCTATAAAAGAAAATCAAGACAAGCAAAATAAAATCTCTATCAAACAAGAGCCAAACAATGACAAAGAAGGCAGAGGCGCTCCGGATTTTTTAATAACAAAAGATTTTCTAACACTAGGCTACATAGAAAACAAAAGAGTAAATGCAAATCTTGACAACATCATAAAAAGCGATCAAATTTTAAAATACACAAAATTAAGTCCAAATATCATTCTTACTGATTATTTAAGATTTATATTATTAAGCTTAAATGAGAAAAACGAGATCACTGTTTGCAAAGAAGTAAAAATTTGCTCTCTTGATGAGATAAAAAGCATTATTAAAAATCAATCTTTACTAGAAACAAAAGCAAAAGAATTAAACGAGCTTTTTAGTATATTTTTTGCCAAAATCCCAAATCCCATAAATTCAGCTTTAGATTTTGCAAATCATCTAAGTTTAAGAACAAGAATTTTAAAAGATGAGCTTTTGCTTTCTATCGAAAATGAAGTGCTGATAAGTTTATTTAACACCTTCAAAGAAACACTTTATAAAGAATTATCCTATGAAGAATTTTGCGATTCTTTTGCACAAACTTTAACTTATAGTTTATTTTTAGCAAAATTAAACAACAATACCGCAAAAGAAATAGATCTAAACAATGCCAAAAAATTCATACCAAAATCATTTCCATTGATTCGTTCTATGAGTGGATTTTTAGATGATAGTTTTGAAAATTTAGAAAATATAAAATGGCTTTTGGAAGAAATTATAAACATTATAAATCACATAGACATTACAAGTATTATAAAAGAACTAAACAAAACTAGTGAAAAAGATCTATTTAATCGTAGTATTTTATCTACTCACAAAGATCCTTATTTGCACTTTTATGAAACATTTTTAGCAAGTTATGATCCAAAGCTTAGAGAAGTAAGGGGAGTGTATTATACTCCTGCGCCTGTGGTAAATTTCATCATAAATGCCATAGATGAAATTTTAAAACAAGATTTCAATCACAAAAAAGGCTTAAGCGAAGCTTTAAACAAAGATATAACCTTGCTTGATTTTGCCACAGGCACTGGCACCTTTTTACTTGAAGCTTTTAGAAAAGCCTTAGAACCTATAAATAAAAATAGCGTTAATTATAATCCAAAAGCTTTGATAGATAAATTTTGCGGTTTTGAATTTTTAATAGCACCTTATACCATAGCACACTTAAAACTTTCTCAAAGCTTTAAAGAAGAATTTAGCTCTCCATTAAATGACAATGAAAGTCTTAAAATAGCACTAACAAATACTTTGTATTCTAAAAGCATATCCAAAGAACAAGATAATCAAAACACACTTTTTACACTTGCTGATTTAACCAACGAATTTAAAAAAGCACAAAAGATAAAAGAAGAACAAATTCTAATCATCACAGGCAATCCACCTTATAGTGGAGCAAGTAGCAACAAAGGCTTATACGAAGATGAGATCAAAATAAGCTATGGCTTAGAACCAAGCAAAGCAAATCTTAGCAAAGAGCAAAAAGAATATATAAATTTATATTTTCAAGGAAAAACAAAGCAAAACACAAGCACTTTCAAAACTATATATGAAAAACACAAACTAGAAAATGAAAAAAATCCAAAATGGCTTTTAGATGATTATGTAAAATTCATACGCTTTGCACAAAGCAAAATCGACTCTCAAGAAAGTGGAATTTTTGCTTTTATTTCAAACAATAGCTTTTTAGATAATCCTACCTTTAGAGGTATGAGATATTCTCTAATGCAAAGCTTTGATAAAATCTACATACTAAATTTACACGGCGATACTAGAAAAAAAGAAAAAGCTCCCGATGGAAGTAAAGATGATAATGTCTTTGATATCATGCAAGGTGTGAGCATAAATATCTTTATAAAACAAAATGCAAAAGCTAAAAATACAAAGATTTATTATCATGATTTATACGGCAAAAGAAAAGATAAATACGAATTTTTATATGAAAATGACTTAAATTCTATAAAATGGACTTTGATTAAAAATAATGAGCCTTTTTATCTTTTCTTACCACAAAATAATGATTTATTAGAAGAATACAACAAAGGCATAAGTGTAAAAGATATTTTTATGTTATCAGGTGTAGGAATTTGCTCAAAAAGAGATAATATAGTTTTTCATAATAAAAAAGAAAATCTAATACAACTGCTTAAAGATTTTAATACAAAAACTAAAGATGAGCTGTATAAAATTTATGATATTGGGGAAGATTCAAGGGATTGGAAATTAGATTCTGCTATAAATGCAGTTAATAAAAATCATAATAATTTAGAAAAATTTATAAAAAAATGCCACTATCGTCCTTTTGATAATAAATGGACTTATTATATAGAAAATTCAAAATCCTTTATGGCTTATCCTGTTTATGATATTTTTGAACATTTTTTAGAAAATGAAAATATAGGATTAATTTGCAATAGAACCGTGTCATTGCAAACATTTAATCATAATTTTATAACACAACATATAACCGATTTACATATCTTAGAAACGGGAAATGCAAGTGCTTATATATTCCCGCTTTACCTTTACCCTACAACTAGAAGTAAAAAATTCCTAAAAAAAGAAAATCCAAATTTCAATGAAGAAAATTTCACTTCAAAAATAGAAAATTTCAAAGAAAGCTTTAGAACTTTCATAGATGAGCTTTATAAAGAAAAATTCTCGCCTGAAGATATACTAGGCTATATCTATGCGGTGCTTTTTCATAAAATTTATAGAGAAAAATACCTTGATTTTTTAAAAATTGATTTTCCAAAAATTCCTTTTGTAGAAAATAAAAAAACTTTTAAAAATTTAAGCAAACTAGGCTTAAAACTTGTAAATTTACATTTATTAAAAAATGATGAGTTAAATTCAAATGCGGGCGAAGCCTTGTTTAAAGACATTAAAAATAAAAATTTCAAAATACAAAAAATCAAATACAACAAAGACACAAAAGAACTTTTCATAAACGAAAGCTTGTATTTTAACGAAGTAAGTCCTGAAATTTATGAGTTTAAAATAGGTGGTTATGCTGTGCTAGATAAATACTTAAAAAGTCACAAAGAAGAAGATATAGATCATAAGCATTTTACCTTGATCATACAAACTTTAGATGAAACTTTAAAAATTCAAGATGAAATTTCAAAAACCAATCTAGCATAATTTGCTAGATTTTCATATGTTTATTTGATGTAATTGTATTTTCATAATAACCAAGATATTTGTAATTGTTTAACCTTGTAGTTCTTGCACATTGAATAAAAGTAGTCAAATGATTTATAAAATATGCAAAGGGATTTTCAAGTACAAATTCATAAATACCATTGGAATGTATAGCACTAATCCTAATTCCTTCATCACTTGCAAAATAAAATGATTTACCTTCTACAGAAATAAAACAATTTGGATATAGGTATTTTTTATCACCGCATATATCCTTTAAATTTTTATGAATTATTTCTATCGATGGAAGAGTTTTTGCTATTAAAAAAGTAAAAATCTGATCTGTTTCGTTAGCAACAGGATCAAAACTTTGACTTTCCACCCCTTGTATAGAAATTGAAGTAAAAAAATTTCTATATACTCCTTTTTCTTTTGGTTTTTCTCTTTGTATTTGTTTCACAAGTTTTAATTTTTCTATAGAATCTTTGATATCATTAGAGTTAGCATTTGATTTAACCTCGCCAACTGCTAATACATTTTCACAAGAATAATACGCATAGTCTTCAACATTATTTTGTATAAATCTACTTGCAAAATTCTTCTCATAAATAACAATATCACTTTGTTTTGATACTCCACCATAAAGATCTATAACAAAACCGCTACCAACGCCAACACCTGAAGGCAATAATGCTTCTAGTTTTTCTATAACACCACATTCTCTTGCCCTTCCTATTGCATGAGGATGACTATGATTTGAAGCACTATTAAATTTTAAGACTAGTTCTTGGCCTATATTTTTTAAAAAATCAGAAACACTAAATTTCATAAATTTCCTTTATCCACAAATTATTAACTTTATCTTAGCTTCTATGATCTCTTCTACCTCATCTTTTACAAAGCTTTCTAACTCTTGTTTGTTTGCATTAACACCATTCATACTCAAATGCCACAAAGCATTTTCTATCGCACTTTCTTTATCTCTTTTTACCACTCTAGTTTCATTAAAAATTTCATACTCATAAGGGATATTTTGTGCATTTAAAAAACTTTGCAAATCCTCTTCGTAAAAACCTTTAAAATGCGTGTTAAAATGCTCAAATATAGGGTCTAAAAAGCTACTTTTACGCCTACTTGCCCAGCCTAAATATACCTTTTTAGAAGCTAAGCTTAAAAAAGCTTTATAGTCTTTTTCATTTTGTAAAGCAGGAGACATACTCAAAAAGGCTAAGTCAAATTTTGTGTTATTGTTTTTATAAAAGTTTTCAAAGTCTAAATTTAAAGTTTTTATATTTGATATGGCATGAGTTTTTGCATCTTCTTGTAAAATTTCAAGCATAGCACTAGAGCTGTCTATACCTAAAACACTTTTTGCTTTTTGTGCTAAATGCAAAGTCCAAACACCGCTCCCACAGCCTATATCCACCACGATTTTGCCTTGTAAAGATCTAAGTTTTGCAAAAGTAGCTTTTTGAATTTCGTTTAAATTAGGATTATACCTTGCATAGCTTTTTGCTTTTTTATTCCATAAATTCATCTTCACTCCTTATTTTTTCTAATATAGTATAATATTTTTTTGTTTTTAGAAAGGAAAATTATGCGAGTAGTGTTTTTGTGTTTGATTTCATTTTTAAGTATATATGCCAAAGATTTGGTAAGTGTTAGTATAGCCCCACAAGCTTACTTTGTAAAGCAAATTGCTAAAGATACTTTAGATATTAATATAGTCATACCACCTAATGCAAATGAGCATACTTTCGAATTTAAACCAAGTGGTATTTTAAAACTTGAAAAAAGCGATATTTACTTCACAGCCAATTTAGAATTTGAAAAAATTTGGATTTTAAAACTTAAAGATAATCTCAAAAATACCAAAATCATCTCTACTCAAAATGGTATTGATTTTATACCTTTGCAAGAGCATGCTCACGAAGGACACCATCATCATGGAGATGACCCTCACACATGGCTTGATCCACTTTTAGCAAAAACTCATGCTAAAAATATTACTTTAGCACTTATAGAACAATACCCACAAAATAAAGCATTTTATGAGCAAAATTTAGAAAATTTCTTAAAAGAAATGGATACATTAAATTTACAAATACAAGCTTTATTTAAAAATGCAAAAAACAAGCATTTTCTAGTCTATCATCCATCTTGGGGGTATTTTGCCAAAAGATATCATCTAAGCCAAATTCCTGTTGAAATAGAAGGAAAAGAACCTAAGCCAAAAGACTTAGCCAAGCTTGCAAAACTCATACAAAAAGAGCAAATAAAAGCTATTTTCGTGCCAAAAGGAGCTAATAACAATACTATTAAAGCTATGGCGAGTAATTATAATCTTAAAATCATAGAACTTGATCATTTGCCAAATGATTATAAAAATGAGCTTTTAAAAGATGCAAAAAATATAGCAAGCGTTTTACAATGATAAAAATCAATATTAAAAATTTAAACTTTTCATATAATCAAGATGAGGTTTTAAAAAATATCAACCTAAACTATGAAAGCAAAGACTTTTTAGCCATAGTAGGGCCAAATGGCGGGGGTAAATCTACACTTTTAAAACTCATACTAGGTTTACTAAATAGCCATAAAAATATAAACTTTGAAAACTTGAGTTTAAAAGATATAGGTTATGTCCCACAAAATACTCTAGCTAATCCAAACTTTCCAGTGCGCGTGCTAGAAGTGGTGATGATGGGTAGGGTGGATAAAAAATTCTTTGGTTTTTATACCAAAAAAGATCAAGATCAAGCCTTGCTAGCATTAGAAAAAGTAGGTATGAGAAATTTTTGGGATAAAAAAATCAACGAACTAAGCGGAGGTCAAAGACAAAGAGTTTACATCGCAAGAGCTCTAGCAAGTGAATGCAAGCTTTTGATCCTTGATGAGCCTACTGCAAGTATAGATACTAAAGGCTCTGTGCAGATTTTTGAGCTTTTGAAAAAATTACACGAAAATGGGGTTGGCGTGATAGTAATATGCCATGATTTAAATGTAAGCTTAGCTTATGCAAATAAAATCGCATATTTAAATAAAGAATTATTCTTACATGAAAACACTCCTGAAAAAAAGGCACATTTACTAGCGCATTTAAGCCAAAATCACACGCATTTTTGTGATGTGGAGCTTAGCTTGGAACAGTGTTGCTGTGAAGGAAAAAACCATGCTTGAACTTTTATCTAGCTCTTTTATACAAAATGCTTTTTTGGCTGCATTTTTAACTAGCATTGCTTGTGGAATCATGGGAACTTTAATCATGATCAACCGCTTAAGTTCTATGGCAGGAGGTATTACGCATGGGGCTTTTGGAGGTATAGGCATAGCATTTTATTTTGGTTTGCCAGTACTTGTTAGCACGAGTTTATTTACTCTTTTTTTAGCCTTGCTTGTAGCGTTTTTAGTACAAAAATATCCTTTTAGAAGTGACAATATAGTCGGTGTTATATGGGCTTTTGGAATGGCTGTTGGTATCATACTCATAGACTTAACCCCTGGGTATAATGGTGATTTAATGGGATATTTGTTTGGTAGTATTTTGTCTGTACCTACACAAGATATAGTTTTATTTGCAGTGATTGATGTGATTTTTATCATTTTAGTATTGCTTTTTTATCGTCAATTTGAAATTCTAAGCTTTGATAAAGAATTTGCAAGCTTAAGAGGGGTTAAAACCAATCTTTTTCACTATCTTTTAATCGCGATGATGGCTTTTTGTATCGTTATAAGTATCAAAGTAGTAGGGCTTATACTTGTAATAGCTTTACTTAGCATACCTGCATTTATCGCCGAGAGCTTTTCTAAAAAGCTTGGTCAAATGATGATCATCTCTACGCTTTTGAGTATAAGTTTTTGTGTGATAGGGCTTTTTATAAGTTTTTATTATAATCTTGCAAGTGGAGCATGCATTATAGCTAGCGCTTGTATAGCTTTTGTGTTTTATCTTTGTTTTAGTGCTTTTTTAAAGAGAAGTTGAAATTTACTTTTACTTTAAAACGCTATTTTCATGCACTCTTAAAAAACTGGCAAATTTTGGCTTGCCATTTTTGGTTAAGCCGTTGTATTTAAAAGTAATGATAGCACCAACTGGCGGAGGATTTAAGCGATCGCTTTCTTTAAAGCCCGAGCCTATCTTAAAACTTACTTTTTTACCCTCAATCACTGCTTCACAAAGCAAAGATCCCATTTTGCCTTCAAATTTTCCCTTACCTTCAAAATGCTTTTTTACAACACATTCTGTATCATCAAAAGGTTTTAGTTTAAAAGCATTGTTTGATCTTTTCTTTTCATAAGGTGCGTTGTTTAATCTTATGATTACGCCCTCGCCTTTATGCGAAATGATATCTTGGTAAAACTGCTTTAAATGATTTTTATCTTTAATGCGAATTTGTGGGATGATTTTTATAAAATCATTTGGATTTTTAGCTAAATACTTTTTTAAAACTTCTAATCTTGCTTCTAAAGTACAAGGATCAAGCTTAAATTCCTCGCAAGCATTTGGCACATCAAAGACATTATAACTTACTTTTTGCCAAAGTTTTTCATCAGGGTTTTCTTGGCGTATTAAAGATGAAATTTCTTCAAAAGAAGCTCTTTTTATCCAAAGTTCTCCATCTAGCTCAAATTTAGGAAAGTTTTTTGTGAAAAATAAAGGAAGTTTTATAGTATTTCCTGCTCTTGTTTGCATAGACTTACCATTCCAAAGACCTCTTATACCATCGAGTTTTTCACTCATGAGATAATGACTTAAATCTACATCTTTAAATGCTTTTTCATCATAAACTTTAAAAAGCAAAATATCTTTAGCAAAAAGAGAATTTAAAAAGAAAGTAAAGAGAAAAACAAGGCTTATAAAAAGCCTTGCAATAAGATTAAAGTGCTTTTTTAGCAGCATCTGCGATTTTGGCAAAAGCAGCTGCGTCATTCATCGCTAAATCAGCTAAGATTTTTCTATCAAGCTCAATGCCTGCTTTTTTAAGACCATTTATAAATCTTGAATAACTAATATCATTTAGTCTGCAAGCTGCATTGATACGCACTATCCAAAGACGACGAAAATCGCGTTTTTTGCGGCGTCTATCACGATACGCATAAACCAAACTTCTTTCTAATTGTTCTTTAGCTTTTCTAAAGTGTTTGCGGCGACCACTATAAAAACCACGCGCAAGTTTTAAAACTTTTTTATGTCTGCGGCGTCTTACAACACCTGTTTTTACTCTTGCCATATTTATCCTTTCACAAATTGGCGTTCGTTAAACGAATCTTGCCCTTTAAAATAAGGGGAGTTTGAATGACTTTCGTCAAAAACTAAATTTAAGCGAGCTTAAATTCCTAACATTTTTTCAACCGCTTTAACATTGGTTGAGTGAACATACTTAGAAGTGCGAAGATCACGCATTCTTTTAGCAGGTTTTTTAGTCAAAATGTGGCTTCTATAAGCAGCACCTCTTTTGATTTTATTTTTACCTACTTTGAAGCGTTTAACAGCACTTTTAACGCTTTTCATTTTTGGCATGTGTATCCTTTGGATAAATTTTTTCATAAAAGAAAGCTATCATTTTACTATAACTATGCTTTAGAAAAATTAAATTTTTTTATGACACAACCTGTCACAAGGGTTAAATATGATTTTATTATTTTTATAAAATCCAATAAAGGAGTCAAATGGCAATAATAGTCGGTGTTATAGCTATGATAGCTACTGCTATGTGGGCTATAGTTTGCGGAGCCTTTTGGGCTTTATTTATATTTATATTATGGTGCGTTATATTACCAAGTTTATTTTTAATAGAAAAATACGGAATTATAAATGTAGTAGTTTCTTATACGCTAATTTTAGCCTGCGTAATGATACTTACAAGGATAATTAAAAGTAAACAATACTAAACAAAATCTTGACAATACGGGGGGGGGTATTGATATAATAATAAAAATTTAAATTGAAAGGAAAAAGATGGCATATAGATATGACAAAGATTTGGAATTTTTGAGAAACTTAAGTAGCGAAGAATTAAATGATTTTGTTAGTATTCTTACACATGATAAAGATAATACTACAAGATTTACGGAATTAATAACAGTAAATGAGTTGTATAAAAAATTCTATCCTGATCACAAACAGTATTTAGATTTAATTTTAGATGAGTTTCAGTGTTTTGGGGGAAACACCTTTGCAAATATCTTAAGAATGGGAAAAGGTGTACTTTATAAAGAAATTTTATGCGATGTAGCCGATAAACTTAAAGTTAATTATAATAAAAATTCCGATACAGAGATAATAGAAATAAATCTTTTTATGAAAATTTTAGAAAATTCTTTAGACCAAATGAGCAAAGAGCAAATCAAGGAAATTTCTCAAGAATTAAATTTAAATTTATCAACTTTTACAAAACAATCTACAATGGCAGCAATGCAATTTTTAATAAAACAAGGTGGTTTCAAAAGCTATCAATTAATAGTTATTGTTGCAAATGCCATATCAAAATTAATTTTAGGCAGAGGATTGTCAGCTGTAGTTAATGTGAGTTTAACAAAAGCGATGAGTATTTTTGTTGGTCCTATTGGATGGGCAATAACAGGGATGTGGACTGCAATAGATATAGCAGGACCTGCTTATAGAGTAACTATACCAGCTGTTATTCAAATAGCATATCTACGACAAAGTTATAATATGAAACAAAACAACCAAAAACTATTATAAAAGAGACCACTATGATAGATAATAAAGAACTTATAAACGATTATGAACTTTTAGAAAATGATTTGAAAGAGATATCACAAAGAGAACAACTTAAAATTAATATAAATCAAAACTTAGAAGAAGCCTTGCAAGAACTAAAAAACATAGAAACACAACTACCAAAAGAGCAAAGTAAAAAACTTTTTGAGCAATGCACCCAAAACGCACTTGATGCTATAACAAGTCATTTTGGATTGGCTGCTATTGTTCTAGATTCTCAAGACGGTGGTAATGTAAGCACCACACATAATGCCAGGAAAGATATATATGCCAACGAAAACGATAAGCAACAATATGAAAAACGTGAAAAATACTGTTCAAAAAAATATCATAATGGGGAATACAATAAAATAAATAATAAACTAAAAAAAGAAATAGAAGAGGGAAGATTATATGATTATGCAACTGGAAAGATGATTAAGCCAAAAGACAATACTCAGCTGGATCATGTTGTTTCAGCCAAAGAAATTCATGAAGATCGTGCAAGAATTTTAGCTAATGCTGATGGTGTATCTTTAGCTAATACACCTCAAAATCTAAAAAAAACAGATGCTAAGATAAATAATTTTAAAAGAGATAATAGCGCAACAAAAACTTTAGAGAAATTAGAAGGACAGATACAAATATTAACCGAAAAAGAAATAAAAAATGGAAAACTATCCTTAAAAGATCAAAAAAATATAGAAAGATTATTGGATATGCAATGTAAAATTGATGGTGAAAAATTTATAGAAGAATATAATCATCAAAAAAAACATATTGATAGTGAAATTGATAAAATTTACTATACAAGCCTAAAACCTTACAAAGAAGCTTTGATAACCGGAGCTAAAGACTCTACAAAAATGATTGTATATTCAGCACTTGGAATGATTTTAAGAGACTTTTTCAAAAGCTTAATGATAGAAATTAGAAAAACATTTAAAGAATTTGGAAACGAGAGTTTTAGTGATATATTCAAAAGATTTAAAGATAGAATCCATTACATTTGGGATGATATCAAAAAGAAATGGAAAAATATTTTTGCAAGTTCTTTAGAGGCAGGAATTCAAGCATTTTTATCTAATTTAGTTGTATTTGCTATAAATACTATATTTACAACTTTAAAAAGAATAGTTCAAGTTATTCGTGCTGGCTTTACTTCTTTATATAATGCGATAAAAATTATTATAAATCCTCCAAAAGATATGCCTAAAGAAGATATATATTTTGAGGCCGCTAAAATTTTTACAGCAGGTATTATCGCCTCACTCACAATGCTAGGAAGTGAGGCGATAAATAAATGGCTTATAACTATACCTGGGCTTAATGTTTTATTATCTTTACCTATACCATTTACGAGTGAAACTATAGGTGATGCAATTTCATTAAGTATAAGTGCTGCTTTTGGAGCTATTGTTAGCACTATTGTTGTTTTTTATATGGATAAATGGAAAAACAACTCCAAAATAGGAAATTTACGATTACAGCTTGTTACTCAAAGTGGTGTTATTTTAAATTGTAAAATAGCTCAAACATGGCTTATGCTAGATGATGCATATATTTTTTTAACACATGCAATAAATTCTATAAAAGAAAAGAATTTAATACTACAAAACAATCTCACTCAAGAGCTAAATACTTATAAAAAGATGGACGAGGAAAGAAAAACTAAAATATCTAATCTGAAGAAAAAGATTCTTGATCTAAAGGAATTGCATGATTAGTTATAGTAAAAGTAAACATAAAATTAGTATAATAAATTCACATGAATGTTTAACAAAAACAAATACACCTAATAAAAATGCAAATTCGCAAGAAGTAGCTAACATACTTAATAATAAAATTCACAAAGCTTCTAAAAAAATCATAGAGGCAAAAAAAGTTGCAAAATTAGCTAAAAATACTAAAAATACTTTTTTGGAAAATATGGCAAAAAATATACCTTTTGCTGGAATTTTTATTGATAGTGAAGAGATTAAAAAAATAAATATTCTAATAGAATTAAACATGATGAATATAGAGGCTATTGAAGCACAAAATGATTTAATTCAAGAAGTTATAAAACTCACATGTTATAGCATAGAATTTATAAATGACACAATCAACGATCTACAATTAATAATTTCCAAAACAAATGAAAATTATAGGACTAGCATTACAGAATTATCTTATGATACAAATGAAATTTTAGAAATATATAATGAACTTACAGATATTGTAATAAATCAAATGCAAGATCATACAAAACATTTTCAAGAAATTCAAATAAAAATAGAAAAAAATGAAGATGAAGTAAATCTAATTAAACAACAACAAAAAAACTTCACCGAAACTATTGAGTTACAAGAAAATAAAATAAACTCACTTAATAAAGATTTACTATTATCTTCAAAAAAAATCGACAATTTATCAATGCAACAAAATGAATTTATGCAAAAATATGAAAACCAAATAGCAAATTTATCGAAAGATATTATGCAGGAATTGGAAAATATAAAAACTGTAATAAAAAAACACGAAAATCTATTAGATAATAATATATTAAAAATAGTTTCTATTACATCTTTGGGGATTGCAATAATAGCAATTTTATTGCAATATATACAATAAACCATGCTAAACAAACTACCCCAACTTTTTTCATTGCTTTTTAGTTATAAATTAAACATCTTTAACATCATCTCAAAGCCAAAGCAAGCTTATACTTACACCAAGTTTGCTTTAGAGCTAAAAGAGCTTTATGAAAAAGAAAACGACAAAACCGAAGCTGCTTTTATCATCCTAGATAGAGTACTTAAATTTAAAAAAGAAAATCCTGATGATTTTAATGATTTTTTAAAGCTTATTCAAGAGCTTTTAACTACCTATGAAAACGATCCAAAAACAATCAAACAAAACATCAAAGATTTGCTAAAATAAACAAAAATAAAAAAAGGTTGTATATGGAAAAAGACAAGCTTTCTACGCGTTTAGTTTCTATACTGCAGTGTTTAAACAATGGAGAGCGTTTTAGCTTAAAAGAGCTTGCGCAAGAATTTAATGTCAGCATTCGTACCATACAAAGAGACTTACATAAACGCCTTGCTTTTATCCCTATAAAAAAAGAGAATGGAAAGTATTTTTTAGAAGGCTATGTTTTAGGAAAATTAAGCTTTAAAGATATACAAAATTTTGCTATTTTAAGCGGTATAGGTAGGCTTTATCCTAGTTTAGATAAAGAGTTTTTAAACGACTTGCTTAATGAAAAAATCAATAAAGCCTTTTTAGTCAAAACCCAAAGCTATGAAACACTTGATAGAGAAGTTTTTGAAGAACTAAGTGCAGCTATCATAGCAAAATATCCCATTAGTTTTTACTACAAAGAAAAACACAGAAAAGCTAATCCATACAAACTCATCAATATTGATCACATATGGTATCTTTTAGCAGATGAAAACGATGCTTTAAAAACCTTTACTTTTTCTAAAATTACACAACTAAAAGTAGAAAAAAAAGAATTTTTTACCCCAAAAGAAGAGTTTTTAAAACAAATTCAAAAAGATCAAAGCAACTGGATTAGTAAAGAAAACAAAGAAGCTATTTTAAAACTTGATAAAAAAGCTAAAGAATATTTCTTAAGAAAAAATGCCCTTACTAAATACGAATTTATAGATGAGGATGAGAATTTTATTTATATCAAGGCATTTTATACTTATGATGATGAACTTTTAAATTTGATAAGATATTGGATACCATATATTAAAATAAACAAACCTATTGCTTTAAAAGAAAAGCTTTTTGAGCAGTTAAATGCATACATGCAAGATTAGCGTTTTTTTAATACATAGAGTTGTTCTTGTATATGCATAGAGCGTTTAGAGAGGTTTCTACTGGCTCTAAAGGCATTATATTTTTGCTCAAGCACAAAACATTCTCCAAGACTTTGAAGTCTTTTTGTGAAATTTTCTTTTTTTACAAAACCCTCGCAATTATAAGAAAGCAATACAATCTTAGCTTTTAAATCATTTATCAAATCAAACAAAGCATCTTCGGCTTTTTTTTCTTTGTTGAAAGCACTGCGGTTCCAGTCTTTTGGTATGCCAGAAACCTTTGAAATTTCCTTTGGCTTTTTATAATTAGCAATTAAATTTAACATAAAATAATTTGACCCATAAGGGTGTTGATTATAAGGTGGGTCTAAATACGCCACATCAAAGCTATCAAGCTCTTTAGCTAAAATATTTGCGTCTTTTTGAAAAACCTCATACTCACAAGTAAAATTTGAAAAAATAGGCATTTTTAAAGCTATATCGCCTTTTATACGACTAAGCGCATTTGCTCCATTTCCTCCAAATTTACCAATGCCATTTTTATCTTTATAAAAGCCTTTAAAAACCCCGCTTGTATTTGCATGCACACTTGCTTCATAGATAAGCGGTGCGATGAAGTATTTTTGTATATTACTTGGCAGGCTTGAAATTTTTTCTCGCATAGAGTCTAAATACATAGCGTTTTTAAGTGTGTAAAAAACTCTTTCATTCTTTTGAATATACTCATCATTACTTGGCGCATAAAGCTTGCTTATAAAGCCTTTTTTGAGTTTTAAATCAGAAGTTAAAAAATCATAATATTTTTGTAATTCTTGTAAAAATTGTGCATTTTGATTGCTTAAATAACACTCATTGATGATTTTAGAATAATCTTCCAAATCATTTGCCATGATAAAACTCGCATAAGGCCTCACAAAACGCGAAACTACCCCAGAGCCACTAAATACATCACAAAAACTAAATTTGTCTTTTTTAAGCTCATTTTGTGCGAATTTAAAGCCTTGATTTAAAAACTCGAGCAAAGATCTTTTATTGCCGAGATAAGTTATGATTTGTTCTTTTAAAAATTGTGGATTTTCTTCTAGCATAAGTTTAAAATACAAGCCTTAAAAAGGCTTGTGATTATTTTTTCTTTTTAGGAGTTACTAGCATATTTACATAGCGTCCTTCGAGTAAAGGCTCTTTGTCTCTATCTGCTATATCTTCAACCATTTGCCAAATTTTTTCAAGCAAAGCTACCCCTGCTTCAGGAGAGCCCATCTCACGACCTTTTAAAAACACTCTAAATTTCACATGCTTGCCTTGCTCTAAAAACTCACTTGCATGTTTGACCTTATAATTAATGTCATTTTGAGCGATTTTCACAGAAAGTTTGATTTCTTTTATATCAATAACTTTTTGCTTTTTCTTTGCTTCTTTTTGTTTCTTTTCTTGTTGATAACGGAATTTTCCATAATCCATTATCTTACATACAGGTGGTTTGGCTTCAGGGGCTATCATCACCAAATCAAGCCCTAGTCTATTTGCTATATCTAGTGCTTCATCACTACTAATAATGCCATAAACCTTGCCATCATCACCTATACATCTGATCTCATCTGCTTGAATTTCTTCATTTAGCAATACTTCTTTTTCTTTACTCAAAAGCGTACCTCACTTAATTTCTCCTTTGTTAGGGTTATAAATTCATCTAAAGTCATTGTTTTTTGTTCTTTTGCTCTTCTATCTCTTAAAGCCACACTTTTGTTTGCTACTTCTTCATCACCTAAAACAAGTATCATAGGCACATGTGCTTTTTCAGCGGTGCGGATTTTTTTATTTAAGCTTTCATTTTTATTATACACTTCACTATCAATGCCAAGTTCTAAAAGTTTTCTTGCTATTTCTTTTGCATAATTATGGTGATTTTGCGAAATAGGCACTATAGCTACTTGAGTTGGTGCTATGAAAAATGGCAACTCACCCGCACAATGCTCTACTAAAATTCCTATAAATCTTTCAAAAGAACCCAAAATAGCACGGTGAAGCATTACAGGTTGCTTTTTCTCATTATCTGCGTCTGTGTATTCGAGTTTAAAACGGCTTGGTAAGTTAAAATCCACTTGTATAGTTCCGCACTGCCATTTTCTTTTTAGTGCATCAGTGATTTTAATATCGATTTTTGGGCCATAGAAAGCTCCACCGCCCTCATCAATGCCATATTTTAAACCTTGTTCATCTAAAGCTTCTTTTAAAGCCTTTGTAGCTATATCCCAAATTTCATCATCGCCTATTGCTTTTGCTGGGCGTGTTGAAATTTCCATTTCATAATCAAACTCAAAAGCCTTCATCAAAGTATCAACAAAGCTTAGAATTTCTAAAACTTGTTCTTTTATCTGACTTGGCATACAAAAAATATGCGCATCATCTTGAGTGAATTCTCTTACCCTAAAAAGCCCGTGCAAAACTCCACTTTTTTCATGGCGGTGCACCACGCCATATTCAAAAAATTTCAAAGGTAAATCACGATAACTTCTAACATCACTTTGATAAATTTTAATATGCCCTACACAATTCATCGGCTTAATGCCGTATTCTTGCTCATCAATTTGCGTAAAATACATATTTTCTTTATAGTTTGCATAATGCCCGCTAATTTTCCACGCATCAGCTTTTAAAAGTTCAGGCCCACGCACAGGCTCATAGCCTCTTAATCTATGTGCTTTATATAGCAAATGCTCTAATTTACTTCTTAATTTTGCACCATTGCTAAGCCATATAGGAAGCCCACCGCCTATTTCATCATCAAAGGCAAAAAGCTTCATTTCATTACCAAGTTTTCTATGATCTCTTTTTTTAGCTTCTTCAATGATTTTTAAGTATTCATTTAAACTTTCTTTATCTGCAAAAGCAGTACCATAAATTCTTGTGAGCATTTCTCTTTTTTCATCGCCACCCAAATACGCTCCCGCTACACGAGTAAGCTTGAAAAATCTTAAATATCTAGTATTTGGCACATGAGGCCCACGGCATAAATCTTCAAATTCGCCTTGCTTATAAATACTTACTTTTCCATCAGGAATTCTTAGTAAAACTTCTTGTTTTAAATCATCATTAGCAAATTTTTCTTTAACCTCAGTCTTTGAAAGTTCGTATTTTATGATGTCTAGCTTTGCTTCTGCTAGTTCTTTCATTTTCTTTTCGATTTTGCTTAAGTCTTCTTCTGAAATCTTGCTATCAACTCTAAAATCATAATAAAACCCATCTTCTATCACAGGTCCTACGAAAAATTTAGCCTCTGGATATAGACTTTTAATCGCTTGAGCCATTAAATGCGCACAAGAGTGACGGATAACTTCTAAACTTTCTTTAGAATTATCAAAATAAATCGGAGTTAAATTTGTATCATTGTTAAAACTTTGAGTATCTACCAAAGTTTCATTATTTGCATATGCAATTATATCTTTTGTCATTTCTACCCTTAACACTCACTAACCTTGTGAGCTTAAATTAAAATATAAGACTAATTTTAGCTATGAAAAACTTAAACTTTTTTTAAATAAAGGATATTTTTATATTTCAAACACCCGTTCTTGATATATCTAAAGCACCACTCATAAAAAGGTATAAAAATACAAAACCTAAAATTATCCTATAAATTCCAAAAGGTATGAAGTTTATCTTGCTGATTAATTTTAAAAATATTTTTATTACCACAAAAGCCACTATAAAAGCTGTTACAAAACCTATGGCTAAAGGAACGAAATTATTCATATTACTTAAAACCTGTGGTTCTTTATAAATGCTATAAGCTGTTGCAATAATCATGGTAGGAATTGCAAGTAAAAATGAAAATTCAGAAGCCACTTTACGATCAAGCCCAAGCAATAAGCCGCCTATAATACTTGCTCCACTTCTTGAAGTACCTGGTATGATAGCAAGAGCTTGAGTTAAACCTATCAAAAAAGCTTGTTTATAACTTACCTCGTCTAAAGAATGTATATCATAGTCTTTTTTTCTATGTTTAAGCTCTATGATGATAAAAACAATCCCACCAATGATTAACATAGTAGCCACAGTATAGCCATTAAATATCTCTTTTAAAAACTTATATGCTATAAAACCCACTCCACCTGCGGGCAAAAAGCCCACAGCAAGTTTTAACCAAATATCAAGTTTTTGAGTTAGTTTATCTTTGAAAATAAAAATCACCGCTAGTATAGAACCAAGTTGAATAATGATAAAAAAACTTCTCCAGAAATCATCTATATTTAAACCCAAAATTTCAGCACCCAAGATCATATGCCCTGTAGATGAAACAGGCAAAAATTCTGTCAGACCCTCAATGATTCCTAAAATCAAAGCATAATAATAATCTAAATTCATTTTTTAAGTACTCTTCTTGCAAAAATTAGCATAATCGCTACAAAAACTACAAAACCTATAATCCCATCATCTTTAAATGAAGTTGCAATAGCAAGTGGATCTTCAGTCCCACCTCTACTAATAGAAAGCACGGTTAAACCAGCTATTAACACTCCAAATAAACTCTCACCTACTATCAAACCAGAGGCAAATAAGGTTCCTTTTTGCTCATGCTCTTGAATGAGTTCTTTTTTATGAGCATTTTTAGCATATCTTTGCTCTAAACGCTTTTTGATTAAATACGCTAATAATCCACCTATAAACAAAGGCATATTAACAGCAGGTGGTAAATATATACCTATACCCACAGCTAAAGGTGGCAAAGACATATTTTTCTTTCTTAATAAACGATCAATGATGATTATACCAACACCCACAAAAGCTCCCGCTATAATATAACTCCAATCGATATTAGCATTAAAAATACCTTGTGCTATAGTACTCATCAAATTTGCTTGTGGAGCAGCAAGTGCATTTGCCTCATCCATTCCTTCTCTTGGCATTGCACCCACAAAACCATAAGCTTGATATAATAAATTTAAAACAGGAGCGATAGCTAAAGCTCCAAACACACAACCTATTATCAAGGAAATTTGCTGTTTCCAAGGAGTTGCACCCACTAAATAGCCAGTTTTTAAATCTTGTAAATTATCGTTAGAAATAGCAGCAGTTGCTAAAATAACACTGGTAGTAAATATAGCAAAAGCAATGGCAAATTTAGACATCAAAGGATCACTAAATAAATCTACTTGATAACCCAAAAGTAAAATAATCAAAGAAGAAATCATAATCCCAATAAGCCCTATACCCGAAATAGGAGAAGATGATGAACCCACCAAACCTGCCATATATCCACAAGCAGAAGCTACAAAAAAGCCTATAAAAATAGCCACTAAAGTTCCTACTAAGGCAAAAAGAATTTGATAGCCACTTGCTAAATTTGAATCAGCCACAAAAGCGTAAAATGAGACAAACAAACCTATACACATAAGTACAAATAAACCTAGCATAGCTTTTAAAGATAAATCCATATCTTTAGGATCTTGTGAAAGATTTAACGAGGTTTTTTTAAGCATATTTTTCATGCCATCATATACAGGCTTTGCAAGCTCTATTAAAGTCCATAATGCTGCTATGGCAATAGCTCCTGTGCCTATTAAACGCACTTTTTGAGCCCAAATTTGATTAGCTATATCAAGTGCACTTAAACTCGCGTCAAAACTTTCTTTAGCAGAAAAATATGGAACAAAAACCATCCAAGCAAGCACCATACCCACAAGCAACGCAACACCTCCAGCTATACCTACTAAGTATCCAGCACCCAAAAGCGCTACTGAATAGCCCATAGAAAAGCCAAAAGTCATTTTTTGCCAGATGAGCGCAAAACTACTTCCACTTGAAAGTAGTTTAAAACCGCTTGAAAAAAGACTTATCACAGAAGCAAAAACCACGCCAAGTGTGATTTCTTTTAAGCCTACTTTTCCTTTTTTATCAGCTTGGTCTTTATTAGCTACTTTTAAGATTTCAGCAGCAGCTCTTCCTTCAGGATAAGCTAATTTACTCTCTACCACCATAGCTCTACGCAAAGGTATAGTAAAAAGCACGCCCAATCCACCTCCACAAAGACAGAGCATAAAAGTAAGCCAAAGTGGAAATTCAAACCAATATCCACACATAAAAAGACCTGGTATAACAAAAATCACAGCCGAAAGCGTACCTGCGGCTGAAACTTGAGTTTGAACCATATTATTTTCTAAAATATTAGAGTCCTTAAATATTTTTAAAACAGCCATTGCAATCACAACAGCAGGAATAGAAGTAGAAAAAGTAAGACCAACTTTAAGCCCCAAATATACATTTGAGGCAGTAAAAATAATCGTTAAAATACTTCCTAGTATTATACCCCTAAGCGTAAGCTCCGGTAGTGAATTTTTTGTATACATTTTGCTTCTCCATTTTTATTGACAACCTTCACATTCTATAGTTCTATCAACCACATCATCATTTACTTTTTGACTATCAGGGCTTTCGCTTCTTAGATAATAAGTTGATTTAACACCTAATTCCCAAGCAAGTTGATAAATTTCATTTAAATATCCACCGCTTGCTTTATCTAAAGAAACAAAGATATTTAAAGACTGACCTTGATCAATCCATTTACCACGAATCGCTGCTGCTTTTACTAAGATTTTTTGATCAAGCTCATAAGCAGGAGTATAATACTGCCAAGTATTAGCACTTAGATTTGGCACCACGGTTGGTATCATACCGCTTAAGTTTTGCTCAAACCATTTTCTTTTATATACAGGCTCAATTGTTTGAGTAGTACCCACTAAAATAGAAATAGAAGAAGTTGGCGCTATAGCCATTAAATAACCATTTCTTATACCATCTCTTTTTAGTTTTTCTCTTAATTTTTCCCAATCACACTCACTTTGATCAAATAAACCTTCACTTGCGGTAAGCTTTTTGGCATTTTCGTTTGCTACATCAATTGGCACTATACCTTTACTCCAATTTGATCCTTCAAAGTCAGGGTAGCTTCCTTTTTCTAAGGCTAAATTTGAGCTAGCTAAAATAGCCTCATAGCTAATCATTTCCATAATGCGATCAATTTTTTCAAAATGTTCATTAGAACCCCAATAAATTTGAGCTTCAGCTAGCATTTGCGCTTCACCCATTACACCAAGCCCTATAGCACGTGATTTTAGGTTGGTATTTTTAACCTTTACATGAGGATAAAAATTTAAATCAATCACATTATCAAGCATTCTTATTGCTGTTGGCACTACTCTTTGGATATCTTCTTTGGTATTGATTTTACTTAAATTTATACTTGCAAGATTACAAACTGCGGTTTTTCCTTCGTTTTTGTATTTTTCTACTATATAGACTTTTTTACCATTAATACTATCTAAAGTAGAAACTTTTTTAGCAAGCTTTTTATATCCTCCATCTATTGTAAGCTCTTCATCCTCATCTAAATGAAGTTCTGTTTTATCATCAAATACGATTTTGATTTGATAATAATTTGGTTCTGTATTTTGAAAAATTTCTGTACATAAATTTGAACTTCTTATAATTCCTGCGTGAGAATTTGGATTTGTTCTATTTGCACTATCTTTAAAACATAAAAACGGCAAGCCACTTTCAAAATAAGATAAAAGAATTTTTTTCCAAAGCTCTTTAGCATCAACAATTTCTTTGACTATGCTTTCATCTTTTTCAAATTCTTCATATTTTTTCTCAAATTCTTCACCGTATAAATCACACAAACTTGCTGTATCAGCAGGATCAAAAAGCGTCCATTTGTCATTTGCTCTTACTCTTTTCATGAACAAATCATTAATCCACAAAGCAGGGAAAAGCTCATGTGCTCTTCTTCTTTCTTCACCTGAGTTTTTACGCAAATCTAAAAAGTCATTAATATCCATATGCCAAGGTTCAATATATACAGCAATTGCACCTTTTCTAGTACCAAGTTGATCAACAGCTACTGCTATATCATTGGTGATTTTTAAAAATGGTATGATCCCACCTGCTGCATTTTTATGCCCATCTATACTTCCACCCATAGCACGCACCTTAGACCAATCCCAGCCTATACCACCACCAAATTTAGATAAAAGTGCCATTTCTTGATAAGAATCAAAAATCCCTTCTATATTATCAGGCGTGCTTCCTATATAACATGAACTTAATTGATGTCTTGTGGTTCTTGCATTTGAAAGGGTTGGGGTTGCAAGCATTACTTCAAAAGTTGAGATTAAATCATAAAATTTCTTAGCCCAAGTTTGAGAATCTAACTCATTTTGCGCTAAAAACATCGCAATAGCCATAAACATTTGTTGTGGTAATTCTATAGGCATACCCTTAGAATCTTTAATCAAATATCTATCATATAAAGTTTTTATACCAAGATAAGTAAATTGCAAATCGCGTTCTGGCTTGATATAAGCATTAAGATCATCTAAATCGTATTTTTCTTTTAAACCGATTAAAATCCTACCTTCTTTTTCACCTTTTTCAAGGTATTCTCTTAAATGTTTATAACCACTATAACCACTTACTTTTTTATACAAATCATATAAAAATAATCTTGCAGCAACAAAGGTCCAATTAGGTCTATCAATATCTATTTTATCTACTGCTGTTTTTATGAGAGTTTGTTGGATTTCTTCTGTTGTTATGCCATCACGAAATTGAATTTTTGCATCTACTTCAAGCTCACTTTGGCTAACATTTTCTAAATTTGCCACTGCATCGGTGGTATATTTTTTAATCTTAGAAACATCTAATTCTTCAGTTCTACCATTTCTTTTTAATACTTTCACTCACAACCCCTAGTTTATTATTTAAAAGTTCTTGCAAAAATTTTATCTACATTTTTGGTATAGTAGTTATAATCAAAGCAATTTCTAATATCTGCTTCACTTAAAGACTTTTTCAAATCCTCATCAGCTAATAAAGCTAGCAAAAACAAACTCTCGCCTTTTTCATTTAAAGCAGGCTTACCATTTTGCAAATCAGCCCAAACTTTCATAGCATTTCTTTGAACGATTTTATAAGCTTCTTCTCTACTTATACCTTTAAATGGAAGTTCAAGCAACACTCTTTGAGAGAATACAAGTCCTCCGGTTAAATTTAAATTTTTCATCATATTTTCTGGATACACCAAAAGCTTTTCTATCACACCACATAATCTTGAAAGCATAAAATCAGTCGTGATAAAAGCATCAGGTAATATAAATCTTTCTACACTAGAATGTGATATATCTCTTTCGTGCCACAATGCTACATTTTCTAAAGCAGGTGTTACATAAGCTCTTATCATCCTACAAAGACCGGTGATATTTTCACTCAAAACAGGATTTCTTTTATGAGGCATAGCTGAACTTCCTTTTTGTCCTTGAGAAAAGTATTCTTCAGCTTCATATACTTCTGTTCTTTGAAAATGGCGGATAGCAACAGCGATTTGCTCACAACTTGAAGCTAAAATAGCTAAAGCCGAGATAACTTGTGCGTAACGATCTCTTTGTATAACTTGGTTTGAAACTGGTGCTGGCTTTAAATCTAAATTTTTACAAACTTCTTCTTCAAATTCAAGCGGAGCATGAGCAAAATTTCCCATAGCACCGCTGATTTTTCCATAGCTAATCACTTCTTTTGCATGAATGATTAAATCTTTTGCATGAACTAGTGAATCATACCAAATAGCCAAGACTAAGCCAAAAGTTATAGGCTCTCCATGAATTCCATGACTTCTTCCTACCATTAAGGTGTTTTTATGCTCATATGCTCTTGTTTTAATTGCTGCTAAAACTTGATCTAAATCTTGTAAGATTAGTTCTAAACTATCTTTAATCTGCAAAGCAACTGCAGTATCAATACAATCTGAACTTGTCATCGCATAATGCACAAAGCGACTTTCCTCGCCTAAACTTTCACTTACACTAGTTAAAAAAGCGATAACATCATGTTTGGTAGTTTTTTCTATTTCATCTATTCTTGCTATATCAAATTTTGCATTTTTTATAATTTTTTCACAATCATCATCTTTAATAAGACCAAGTTTATTCCACGCTTTCACAGCAGCTAATTCCACTTTTAACCATGCGTCATATTTTGCTTGCATGTCCCATTTTTTAGCCATGATTTCTCTACTATATCTTTCAACCATTTTCAAGACCTTTTTTTATATAATTTTTTATGAAAAAATAGCTTGAATTTTATTATAAATTACCTAAGAAAGTTATTAAATGGCATATATAAAAAAGAAACTAGCAAATAATGAAAAAAAGGCATTTAGACTGCTTATGGATGAGTTAAAAATCTCTATGCGTGAAGCACAAAAACTCATTGATAAAAAAAGACTATTTTGTAATGGAATTTTGGTAGAAGAAAAAAACAAATTTTTAGATGGCTTAGTGGAATTAATCGTATATGAAAATAACCCCAAAGGATTAGAAATAGTTTTTGAAAATGAAGATTTTGCCATCGTAGAAAAACCAAGTGGAGTGCTAACTCATCCTAATGGACGCAATTGCACTTATAGTCTTTGTGATGAAATTTGGCATTTATGGGGTGAAAAAGCTTGCGTGGCTCATAGACTAGATAAAGAAACAAGCGGGCTTTTGCTCATAGCTAAACATAAAAATGCACAAATTGAGTTAAAAACCATGTTTGAAAAAAGATTAGTGCAAAAAAACTATCTTGCTCTAGTAAAAGGAAAAACTAAAAAAGAATTTATAGTAGATAAAAGCATGAATTTAGCTAAAGACTATGATGCAGTCAAAACTAGGATGCATATTTGTGAAAATGGCAAAGAAGCTTTAACACAATTTTACACTTTAGAATATTTTGAAAATTCAGATGCCAGTTTAATTTTAGCTAAACCTCTAACAGGAAGACAACACCAAATAAGACTACATTTGTTTCATGTGAAACATAAAATTTTAGGTGAACCTTTATATGGTTTAGAAAAAACACAAATAGAGCAAATACTTGATGGAAAAATGAGTGATATCGAAAGAGCTCAAATCACAGGTGCTAAAAGACTGCTTTTACACTCTTTTAGCTTAGAATTTACATATAAAAATCAAAAATTTTTGATACAATCTCAAAAAGATATAAAAGGTGAATTTTTAAAAGAAATTATAGTTTAAAATTCTCTATACCATTAAAGATAACACTATCCATGATGATATATAATCATGATAAGCAATATTGATATATCAACTAATCATTTATCTTCATTTTTTAATACATAAATAATTCCACCAAGTCCTATGATCACCACTATGCTTATAAAAATAAGCTGTGCTATATCTAAAAAAGTCATTGTTTACTCTGCCTTTCTTTAAGCTGTCCGCATGCAGCTGAAATATCAAGTCCTTTACTTTCTCTTATCGTACAAGTAACACCTTTTGCACTTAAATAATCTTGAAATTTAACCGCATTTTCAACACTTGGTCTTTTATATAAACTTCCTTCGTGTGGATTAAAAAGTATTAAATTTACTTTAGCTTTTATGCCATTTAAAAGTTTAACTAGTTCTTTGGCATGCTCTATTTTGTCATTTATCCCATCAATTAAAAGGTATTCAAACATCACTCTTTTACGCTGATCTATAGGAAAATTTCTCACCGCTTCCATAATACTTGCTATATTATAAGCTTTATTAATAGGCATTAATTCACTTCTAAGCTCATCATTTACAGCATGGAGCGAAATAGCCAAAAGTACACCTAAATTCATTTCTCCAAGCTCTTTGATCTGTTTTGCTAAACCACTTGTACTTATAGTTTGTCTTCTAGGGCTTATCGCTAAGGCATCATTATCGGCTAAAATTCTAACTGCTCTAGAAACATTTTTGAGATTATCCAAAGGCTCTCCCATACCCATATAAACTATATTAACCCTTCTTTCATAAGGAATGTGATTATGTTTTTTAATCCATAAAATTTGTCCTACTATTTCTCCTGCAGTCAAATTTCTTTTCAAACCGCCTTTAGCAGTCAGACAAAAACTGCACCCACTTTTACACCCCACTTGAGAGGAAACACAAATAGTATATCTTGCATGTTTGATGATTTTTCCATTTTCATCTACAAGTTCTTCTTTCATTGGTAGCAAAACAGCTTCTATTTTTTTACCATCTAGAAGTTCAAAAAGATATTTAATACTCCCATCTTTGCTTTTTTCATCTTTCACACATTTTAAAGGTGAAAAATGAAAATTTTCTTGCAAAAACACCCTAAAGTCTTTTGGTAAAGATGACATTTGTGAAAAATCGTCTGCATATTTTTTATATACCCATTCAAAAATTTGCTTTGCTCTAAATTTTGGTTGGACTAAATTTTCTAATTCTTCTTTAGTAAAGTCTAATATATTTTTTAATTCACTCAATTTTTTTCCTATATAAGTTTTTTATCTAACAAAAAATCTTTTAATAATTCTTTTGCCTTTTGATGGTTTTTTAAAAAATCCTCATGTGCCAATTCATTACAAAAATTTGTCGCACATAAATAACAAATTCCTTCTATCCCTTGCATTTTTGCACAAGAAAGCACCGCGTATGCTTCCATATTTTCTATATGTACGCCCTTTTTAAAAAATTCTTGGGCGATATTTTCATCTTTGCAAATATAATTTGAAGAATTAATCATAGTTTCATGTGAAACATTTAATCTAATCTCATTAGATATAGGCGTATAAAAACTATCAAATAAATCTGCGTATTCTAAATTCGCTGCGTTAGAACTTTCATAAATGTCTAAAATTTTTCCTTCTTGGTAAATTCCACATGTGCCTATAAAAATCACTCTATCTACTTTTACTTGACTTAAAATTTTACCTAGAGAAAAAGCAGAATTAACCAAACCTATGCCTATACTTTGTGCAAATTTAAAATCCTCATTTCCTCCTGCACATACTATAAGATTTTTCAAAAAATAACCTTTATAAAAAATAATTCAAATTTTATCTAATTAGCGCTTAAAATAATGCTATAATTAATATTTTTTAGATAAAATAAATTTATGATAAAAGCAAAAAAACATTTTGGACAAAATTTTTTATGTGATAAAAGCGTGGTAGATAAAATCATCCAAGCCATACCCAAAGATACTAAAAATATAGTTGAGATTGGGCCTGGCTTAGGTGATTTAACGCAAGAACTTTTGAAAATCCCACAAGCTCATATTAGAGCATATGAGATTGATAAAGATTTGATTCCTATTTTAAATAAAAAATTTCAAAATGAGATTGAAGGTGGAAATTTTGAGCTTATCCATCAAAATGCAAGTGATGCTTTTGATCAAGGAAGTTTAAGCGATAAAGAGTACTTTTTGGTAGCAAATTTACCATATTATATTGCTACAAATTTGATTTTAAAAGCCCTAGAAGATCAAAATTGCCTTGGGCTTATAGTAATGGTGCAAAAAGAAGTGGCACAGAAATTTTGTGCAAATGAAAAAGAAAGTAATTTTTCGGCTTTAGGGGTGCTTTGTGCATTAATATGCCAAAGACAAATGCTTTTTGATATACAACCACAAAGCTTTAATCCTCCACCAAAAGTTACTTCAGCTGTAATGAAGTTAATAAAAACTACTCATTATCAGCAAAAATGTGAAAATATAGAAGCTTTTAAAGAATTTCTTAGAGCTTGTTTTCAAAATCCTAGAAAACAACTCTTATCCAATTTTAAAAATAAAAAAGAAAAAATTCTAAAAGCATTTGAAGCACTAGACATCTCTTCTACCTCAAGAGCTCATGAAATTAGCGTTGATTCATACCTTAAAATTTATGACTATTTAAAGGATGACTATGAGCGAAGAAAACAAAACTCAAGAACAAAATAAAGCTAAAAGATTTAATAAATTTAGAAACAAAAGAAAAAAAGATTCACAAAATCAAGAGCAAAATAGTGAAATTAAAAACGAAACAAAAGTAGAAAATACTCAAACTGAAGCTAGCGAAGAAAAAAAGAAAAAGAAAAAAAATAGAAATTTACCTTCTAAATTAAGTGGTAATGAAGAATGGCAAATAGAACTTGCCAAAAGCATAGAAGCTAATAAAATCATGCACGAGCTAAGACTCCACCCTTTAAAACACAACAACTCAAGCGAATATAAAATTCGTATTACACCTTTGGGTGGACTTGGAGAAATCGGTGGAAATATCACTGTTTTTGAAACCAACAACGATGCGATTATCGTTGATATAGGTATGAGTTTTCCAGATGGAACCATGCATGGAGTAGATATTATCATACCTGATTTTGACTATGTAAGAAAAATTAAAAACAAAATTCGCGCTATCATCATCACTCATGCCCATGAAGATCACATTGGTGCTGTGCCGTATTTTTTCAAAGAATTTCAATTTCCTATCTACGCAACACCTTTAGCACTAGGTATGATTTCAAATAAATTTGAAGAACATGGTTTAAAAGCTGAGCGTAAATGGTTTAGACCTATAACAAAAAGACAAATTTATGAAATAGGTGAATTTAACTTAGAATGGATTCACATAACCCACTCTATCATCGACGCTTGTGCTTTGGCTATTAAAACTAAAGCAGGAACCATCATACACACTGGCGATTTTAAAATAGATCAAACACCAATTGATGGCTATCCAACGGATTTAAGTCGTTTAGCTCAATATGGCGAAGAAGGCGTGCTTTGTCTTTTAAGTGATAGCACAAATTCATATAAAGAGGGTTATACAAAAAGTGAAAGCTCCGTAGGACCTACTTTTGATCAAATTTTTGCCAAAACTAAAGGCAGAGTAATCATGAGCACCTTTAGTTCTAATATCCACCGTGTATATCAAGCTATTAGCTATGGTTTAAAATACGGCAGAAAAGTGTGTGTTATAGGACGCTCTATGGAAAGAAATCTCTATACCACTATGGAGCTTGGCTATATCAAACTTGATAGAAAAATTTTCATTGACGCTGATGAAGTAAGCAAATACAAAGACAACGAAGTGCTAATTGTCACGACAGGAAGTCAAGGTGAGACTATGAGTGCTTTATATAGAATGGCAACTGATGAGCATAAATTTATCAAAATCAAACCTAGCGATCAAGTTATCATTTCAGCTAAAGCAATACCAGGTAATGAAGCAAATGTTTCTGCTGTGCTTGATTTTCTTTTAAAAGCAGGAGCTAAAGTAGCTTATCAAGAATTTAGTGAAATTCATGTAAGCGGACATGCTAGTATAGAAGAGCAAAAACTCATGCTAACTTTAGTAAAACCTAAATTTTTCTTACCAGTGCATGGAGAGTATAATCATATCAATAAACACAAAGAAACCGCTCTAAAATGTGGCATACCTGAAAGAAACATCTACTTAATGAGTGATGGGGATCAAGTAGAGCTTTGCCAAAAATACATCAAACGCGTTAAAACAGTTAAAACAGGAAAAGTCTTTGTAGATAATCAAATCAACAAACAAATCGCATATGATGTGGTAATTGATAGACAAAAACTAGCAGATAGCGGTATAGTTGTCATCATTGCCCAGCTTGATAAAGCAAGTAAAACTCTTATTAATAAACCAAGAGTATTTAGCTATGGCTTGGTAGCTGATAAACAAGATGGAGCATTCTCAAAAGAAATGAGTGATGTTTTAAGTCAATTTTTCCCAAATGTAAAAGATGAAATTTTAGATAATCCAAAAGTTTTAGAAGCTCAAATTAGACAAGTACTAAGAAAGCATATTTTTAGAAAAATCAAAAAATATCCGACTATAGTACCAACTATTTTTGTGATGTAAAGTAAAATTATGAGAATTAATAAATTCATCTCACACAATAGCAAATACTCTCGCCGTGAGGCTGATGAGCTAATCAAACAAGGCTTAGTAAAAATCAATAAAAAAACAGCCTTGCTAAGTGATAGCGTAAATGCTGAAGATAAAGTTTTTATCAATGGTAAAAAACTCCATAAAAAAACACAATTTTCAGTCATTATTTATCACAAACAAAAAGGTGAAATAGTTAGTAAAAAAGATGATAGAGGTAGAAAAACCATCTATCATACCCTGCCAAAACAATTTAGCACTTGGCTTAGTGTGGGAAGGCTTGACTTTGCAAGCGAGGGATTGCTTTTGTTAACTGATTCACCTGTGATAGCCCATGCGCTTATGCATAGTGATTTAGAAAGAGAATATTACTTAAAAGTAAAAGGTAATATAGATAAAAATGTTATCGAAGCTATGCAAAATGGCTTAGAAATTCAAAATGAAAAAAAAGGGGCTCATGCTAAAACTAAAATAACCTCAATGAGTTTTGCTCCATTTTTAGGCTTTGAAATTTTTGGCTCAAGTGGTGGCTATACAAAGCTAAAAGTAATCATTAATGAAGGTAAAAATAGAGAACTAAGACGCTTTTTTGGGCATTTTGATTTAGAAGTGATGGATCTTAAAAGAGTAGCTTTTGGAGCATTAGATCTTGGTATGTTAAAAGCAGGAAAATATCGTTATTTGGAAAATGGTGAGTACGAAAAACTACGCGATTTTTTAAAGACAAATAATATAAAATATTAAATTCACATTATTTCCACAAAGAATTTTTATAATTTTTCAAAATATTTAAAAAAGGAAAAATTAATGAAAATTCTAACTACTCTTTTTAGTGCAATTATGGTTTTTATTGCAGTCACACATGAAGAAACTCTTGCGGAAAAATTAGAAAATCAATGTCAAGATCAAAAATCTTGCATAGTAAAAGCCATGAATATGATTAATTGATACTTTAAAATTACTTAAATTAATTAAATTTTAATTTTAATCTTGTATAATTAGCAATTTAATTTATATAAAAAAGGAAAATTATGGCAAACCATAAATCTGCTGAAAAAAGAGCAAGACAAACTATCAAAAGAACTGAAAGAAATAGATTTTATAGAACAAGATTAAAAAACATTACAAAAGCGGTTCGCGAAGCAGCAGCAAACAATGACAAAGAAGCTGCACAAAATGCACTAAAAGTAGCTAATAAAAGCATTCACGCTATGGTAAGCCGTGGATTTTTGAAAAAACAAACTGCATCACGCCGTGTGAGTAGATTAGCATTATTGGTAAATAAATTAGCATAATTTTTAATGTTAGCTGATAAACTCAAACCTTTTTTAACACGCTTTGATGAGCTAAATACTCTTCTTAGCGATGTTAATATCTCTAATGATATTTCTAAAATGACAGCTCTATCTAAAGAGCAAAAGAATTTAGAACCCATAGTAGAAAAAGCAAAAGAATACCTTAAAACTTTAGATGAAATCGAAGAAAATAAAATTCTTTTATCTGATGCAGAACTAGGGGAGCTTGCAAAAGAAGAGCTTAAAAATCTCGAAGTCTTAAAGCCACAACTTGAAGAAGAATTAAAAATTCTTTTATTGCCTAAAGATCCAAACGATGATAAAAATATATTTTTAGAAATTCGTGCTGGAACAGGAGGAGATGAAGCTTCTTTATTTGTTGGGGACTTAGTAAAAGCCTACATACGCTATGCTGAAAATCGTGATTACAAATACGAAATCGTAAGTTCTAGCGAGGGTAGTGTAGGAGGATTTAAAGAAATTATCATTCTCATCAAAGGAAATGGAGCTTATTCAAGGCTAAAATACGAAGGTGGAACGCACAGAGTTCAAAGAGTACCTGAAACAGAATCTCAAGGTAGAGTTCATACTTCAGCTATTACAGTGGCTATTATGCCAGAAGTTGATGATGTTGAAATTCAAATCAATCCAAATGATTTAAAAATCGATGTAATGCGTAGTAGTGGCCATGGAGGACAAAGCGTTAATACCACAGATAGTGCTGTAAGAATTACTCATATTCCAACAGGTATAGTTGTGGTAAATCAAGATGGTAAAAGCCAGCATAAAAACAAAGAAAGTGCTATGAAAGTCTTAAAAGCAAGACTTTTTGAAATGCAAGAACAAGAACGCTTAGCAAAAGAAAGCCAGGCAAGAAAATCTCAAGTTGGAAGTGGCGATAGAAGTGAGCGCATACGCACTTATAATTTCCCTCAAAATAGAATTAGCGATCATAGAATAAATCTTACTTTATATAGACTTGATGCGATTTTAGAAGGTGGTCTTTTTGATGAGATCATCGAACCATTAATCGCTTATTACCAAGCAGAAGCTTTAAAACAAGAAAATTTATAATTTCTTGTTTTAATTATTACTTGCTAATAAAATTCTATATTGTTTTTTATCCACATTTATCAAAAGAGAAGCAAGCTTAAAAGCTCTGAATTTTTCCATTATAAAAAGATCTTTACTATCTTTTAAAACTATAGCAACTAAATTTTTCATCACTTTATCAAGCCAAATATTTTTATATTTATCATTTGCTGAATGATACCTTCCAATAGCATTCCAACTAAAGCCATGTTTTTGTATAATCTCATGAAGTAATCTTGCGGCTATGTCAATATTTACACTAGCTTTTGTAATCTCACTCTCACTAATCCCATAGCGTTTTAAATGAATGCTATTAATTTGCATTAAGCCATAATCTCTTGTTTGGTTTTTATTTTTGCTAGTGATATTATGCTTATAAGCTGCATTTTCTGTTAAAGCTATGGCTTTGTAAAGCCGTCGGTATATTGTACTTTCTAGCTGCAGTTTTAAAGTCTTTATCGTACTTATAAAAATCTTCAGGTATATAAGTATCGCCTATAAAAATTTTGGTATCAAAAGCAAAAGTAAAATTAAAAAATACTACTAATAATAAAAATTTTTTTAACATTTTACTCCTTTAAAGTACTTATACTATAGCAAATTTATAAATAAAAACTATGTAGCTAAGTTAATGAATTATCTAAGAATTTCTTTTATAGTAAGTTGTGGGGTGATTAATCCTCTAAAATTATTTTTAGAAACACTAGCTATAAGATCAATGCTTTCTCCAAGCTCTGGCTCATAGTCAAAATTAAAAAATAAAGCTTCTAGAGTTTTATTTCCTTGAGTTAAAATAAGCTTCATATGATTTTCATCTTTACCTAGCTTTCTTTTATTTTTTACAAAAAGCTTGTCAAATTTAAAATATGGCCTTGGATTTTTATGCCCAAAAGGCTCAAAAAATTCTAATATCTCTAAAAGTTCAAAATCAACTTCATTTGGATCAATACTACCTAAAACCTCATCAGCATTATAAAAGTCATCTTTAGGGATATTTTGACAAATTTCATAAAGCCTGCTTTTAAAAACACCAAATTTTTCAAGCTCTACTAAAACTCCAGCTGCACCTTTATGTCCGCCATAGCTTAAAACAAATTCTTTAGCTTGTTCTATAACATTTAAAATATCTATCCTACCCACGCTTCTAACGCTAGCTTTAGCCTTTTGCTCGCATTCTGAAAAAACAAAGGCAGGTTTGTTAAAATGCTTTGCCAAACGACTTGCAACTATACCCAAAACACCTTCATGCCAATTTTGGCCATTGACAATAATCACAGGATCATTTTCATCAACTTGTTCTAAACACTGCTTAAAAAGCTCGCGTTCTTCATCTTTACGGCTATTATTATAAGTAATGATTTGTTCTAAATAACCCATAACCTCATCAATATTTTTAGAATGTAAAAATTTATAAGAAATAATCGCATCATCCATTCTTCCTGCACTATTAATCAAAGGTGCGATTAAAAAGCTGATATTGTCAAGTTCAAATTTATCCTTACCAAAATACTGCTTAATCGCTTTAAATGCCACACGCTTTGAATCATTAATACACTCTATACCTTTTCTAACTAAGGCTCTATTTAAATCTCTAAGCTCCATCATATCTGCGATAATTGCAATTGATAAAAGCTCTATAAATTTACACATATTATAATTAATCTTACACACTTCTTTTATAGCAGCGACTAAATACCAAGCCACTTGAGCCCCACAAATTTCAATATCAGGAAAATCACAATCTTGTTGTTTAGGATTAATGATCGCATAAGCTTTTGGTAAAGTAGCTGGAGGCATATGATGATCGGTAATGATTAAATCAATTCCTTTTTGTAAACAAAGCTCTGCTGCATCAAAAGCTGCTATACCATTATCTACAGTGATGATTAAATCTACTCCATCGAGTTCATTGATGATTTCTTCATTTAGACCATATCCATCTTTAAAACGATTTGGAATTTTTACCACATAGTCATATCCAATATCATCAAAAAATTCAGATAAAATCACACAAGAAATCACCCCATCTACATCATAATCCCCAACAATAGCAAGCTTTTGATTTTTTTCAATCGCTTCTTTGATACGTAAAGCACCCTTATAGACATCTTTTAAACAAGATGGCATAGGTAAATCACAAAGCTTTACATGCGTATCATTGATAAAACGCTGGTGTAAAATTTCTTTTATTTTGGCTTTATTTAGCATGATTTGTTAAAGATGCCTTGATAAAAGAAAAAATAGCCGGATTAACTCTAACTAAGCGTGAAGTAAATTCAGGGTGAAACTGCACTGCTAAGAAAAATGGATGATCTTTAAGCTCCACAGCCTCAACCAAACCTTCATTCTCCCCACTTATAATAAGCCCATTTTTCTCAAACATTTCTTTGTATTTTGGATTTGCTTCATAGCGGTGGCGGTGGCGTTCTTTTACGCTTTTTTGATTATCATAAACCTTACTTAAAAGTGTATTTGGCTTGATATGACACTCATAAGTTCCAAGACGCATAGTTCCACCAAGTGGAGTTTTACTTGTTCTAATTTGCTTTTCTCCACTTGCGTCAATAAATTCATCAATCAAAAAGATGATAGGATTTTTACAATTTGGATTAAACTCATGAGAATTTGCATCTTCAAGTTTTAAAACATTACGTGCAAATTCCACTAAAGAAAGCTGCATACCCAAACAAATTCCTAAAAATGGAATTTTATTTTCTCTTGCATATTGTATGGCTTTGATTTTTCCTTCTACCCCACGATAACCAAAACCACCTGCTACTAAAATCCCACTTACATCTTTAAAGCTTTCTTCGATATTTGCATTTTCTAATTTTTCACTATCGATCCATTTTAAATTTACTCTTGCATCAAGTGCTGCGCCTGCATGAATAATGGCTTCTGTTAAACTTTTATAGCTTTCTTTTAAATCTACATATTTTCCTACAAAAGCAATGCTAAGTTCATTACTTGGAGCAATGACTCTTTTTACTAAAGAATCCCATTCATTCATATTTGGCTTTAAATTTTGAAGATCTAATAAACTTGCAATAGAGTTTAAAATATCTTGTTTTAAGAAATTTAGTGGAATTTGATAAATACTAGCTGCATCCACACTTTCTATAACGCAGTTTTTTTCAACTCCACATGAAATTGCAATTTTGTCTTTTAACTCTCTATCTAAAGATTTTTCACTTCTACAAATGATCATATCAGGGCTTATACCTATACGGCGTAATTCTCCCACACTATGTTGAGTTGGTTTTGTTTTAAGTTCTCCTGCTGCTTTGATAAATGGCACTAAAGTCAAGTGAATATTAATAGCATTATATTTACCTACTTCAAGCTTTAAAGCTCTAATGGCTTCTAAAAATGGTAAACCTTCTATATCTCCTACTGTACCACCTATTTCAACGATTAGAATATCTTTATCAACTCCAGCTTTTTTAATGCGATCTTTTATCTCATCAACTATATGAGGGATTACTTGTATAGTTTTTCCTAAGTAATCTCCTCTTCTTTCTTTTTCTATAACACTTTGATAAACTCTACCTGTAGTGAAGTTATTATCCTGAGATAAGCTCTCATTTAAAAATCTCTCATAATGTCCTAAATCTAAATCTGTCTCAGCTCCATCATCTGTAACAAACACCTCTCCATGCTCTAAAGGACTCATAGTACCAGGATCTACATTGATATAAGGATCTGCTTTTAAAATACTTACTTTTAAACCTGAATTTTTTAAAATCGTAGCTATAGAAGCTGCTGCTATACCTTTTCCTAATGAGCTTAAAACACCACCGGTTACAAAAATATACTTAGTTTGTTTTAATTTCATAAAATAACCTTAATTTCTTTTTTTGAAATTATAACGAATAAAAAATTTTATTTTTATAAACATTTGTGTAAAATTCAATTATTTTTGAAGGAATTTTTTGATGAAAATCACATTATTAAACCATACTCCACTTTCTGTATGCTCTCATGCGACAAGAACATGTTGGCAAAGTTTTGACAAAGGCGATTGTGGTGGCGAAAAAGATAAAGAATTAATCGATCGTGTGGGAAATAAATTCAAACATGCTTCAACCTTAGAGCATTTAAACTATACTTTTTATATACAAGGTATTTCAAGAGCATGCTTACAAGAAGTTGCAAGACACCGCCACACTAGTCCTAGTGTAAAAAGCACAAGATATACTTTAAAAGAACTAAGAAATGAAAGTGAATTTAAAGAAAATGACTTTGAAAATGCTAAAAGATACTTGGTATTAACTGGAAATGAAGTAGTAGATAATGCAAGTATTAAAGCTTTAGAAAATTTGCGTTTGATTTTGCAAAATAGCATTAGTTTAGATATAGCAAAATACTGCTTACCAGAAAGCTATAAAACAGAATTAACTTTAACGATTAATGCAAGAAGTTTGCAAAATTTTATTAGTCTTAGAAGCTCAAAATCAGCCCTTTGGGAGATAAGACAACTCGCAAATGCTTTATTTGAAAATTTGCCTGAGGAACATCAATTTATTTTTAAACATTGTGTTTATCAAGAAGAAAATTCCCAAGATTGATTGGGAATTTTTACTATATTTTTTTAAGAAATTCAGTTTTTAAAACAATCACACCAAATTTATCTACTTTAGCTTCAATTTCGGTGTCTTTGTTTGTAAGTTTAATATTTTTTATAGTCGTGCCACGCTTTAAAGTAGTGCTTGCACCTTTAACCTTTAAATCTTTAACAACACTTACACTATCACCTGCATTAAGCTCGGTTCCATTTGCATCTTTTGGCATGAATTCTCCTTAAAATTTATAAGTATATCCTAGATATAAACCATAATTTGTTTGTTTAGGATCGTAAAAGTTTGAACCTACCATATTTTGATAAAAATTTCTTGTATTGTAATGAGTTTGCTCAGCCTTAAAACCAAACTCAATTTCATTTGTTTGATTTAACTCATATAAAGCACCGATTTTTGCTCCATAAGTATAACCATCAAAGTCTTGAGATAAAGATAAAAAGCTTGTTTTTAAAGTCATATCCGTTCTTGCATAACCACCATATACACCTAAAACTGCTCTTGTTTTTTCAAAAATTTTTGGAGTAAAATCATAACCAAGTAAAAACTTATGTGTGGTAAATTCTCCATCAATTTTTAATCTTGTAGTATTGATTACATCACTAAATTCACTTGAGTAATTATAAGCACCATAAAGTCTATGATTTTCACTAAAACGATAACCAACTCTTAAACCAAAAACAGGAACATCACCTTCTAAATCACCGTTATATTTAATATTTTTTGTTTTACTATGATCAAGATCAGATTTTACCTTAGTATGAAACCATCCTGCATCAATACCTAAAAGTAAACCTGAATTTTCATCTGCTAAAGCTAAATTTGAAACCAAAGCAACACTTGCAACTAGACTAAATAATTTTAATTTCATATTTTCCTCCTTTAAAATAAGACTTAATATATCTTTTTATTTTTAATAAAAATTTAATTTTGTGGCACTACTAAGTCAGATCTACATTCAATCACAGTATGTACATTACCACGAGGGTTAAAATCGCCTACTACTTTTATCCATTTTGGATCAAGTTTTTCTTTTAAAGTATTGTAAATTTCATTAATACTTGCTTCATGTGAAACATTTCTATACATAAAAGTATTGATATAAAGTTTGATTGCTTTAAGTTCTACTACTAATTTATTTGGAATGTATTCTAAGTAAATAGTAGCAAAATCAGGATATCCACTACGTGGACAACAACACATAAATTCAGGCAAAGTAATTTTAATCACATAATCATTTTTAGCATCATTTGGCCAAACTTCCATATTTTCTACATTAAATTCTTTAATTTCTTTTTCACCATATCTCATTTTTTATCCTTATAAATTAATTTTGTTCTTTTATTAAATTTTTAATTTTTTCTTTCTCTGTTTTTTGTAAAAAAGAAGCATTTACAGCATTAATACAAAGTTTTTTAACCTCATCTTTACTAAGCTTAAAAGTTTCATCTAAGGCTATAAAATTTTCTAAGATATATCCACCAAAATACGCTGGATCATCTGAATTTACACAAACACAAAGATTTTGTCTTAAAAGTTTTAAAATATTATGTTCTTGCATATTTTGAAAAACTTTTAATTTTATATTTGATAAAGGACACATTGTTAGTGGAATTTGACTTTTTGCTAATTGTTTTACAAGCTCTAAATCTTCTTCACACCTTATTCCATGATCTATTCTACTTACACCAAGCTCTAAAGCTTGTTTGATATACTCACTACTTCCTTCTTCACCCGCATGCATAACTAACAAAAAACCTTCTTCTTTAGCTTTTTGAAATAAATTTTTAAATTTAAAAGGAGGATTATTGATTTCGGAACTATCAAGTCCTATGGCTTTGATTTTATCTTTATATAAACAAAGCTCATCTAAAGTTTTTAAACCCTCATCCTCACTTAAATGCCTTAAAATACAAGCGATTAAAAAACTTGAAATTCCAAATTCTTCTTTTGCTTTTTGTAAAGCTTGCCAAATTCCTTCTATAACATCTTTTAAAGGTATATTTCTAGTAGTATGAGTTTGAGGATCAAAGAAAATTTCAGTATGAACTATATTTTGTTCTTTACACTTTTTCATATAAGCAAAGGTTAAATCATAAAAATCTTGCTTGGTTTGTAAAACATTTGCACCTTGATAATATATATCTAAAAAATCTTGTAAATTTGAAAAATCATAAGCTTTTTTTATCTCATCTTCGCTTTTATATTTTAAAACGATGTTATTTCTTTTAGCTAATTCAAACATCATTTTAGGCTCTAATGAGCCTTCAATGTGTAAGTGTAATTCTACTTTTGGGATATTTTGTAAAAAAGTTTTCATTTTATAAATCAAACATCTAAATGTTTAACATCTTTAGCATGAGCTTGTATGTACTCACGGCGTGGTTCTACATCATCACCCATGAAAAGGTTGAAAGTATCATTTGCTCTTTGAGCATCTTCTATGGTGATCTTTAACAAACGACGATTACTTGGATCCATAGTTGTTTCCCAAAGTTGTTCAGGATTCATCTCACCAAGACCTTTATAGCGTTGTATATAAGCACCTTTTTTAGCATTTTTTTCAACTTCATCTAAAATTTCTAAAATATCTTTATCAAATTTTAAATCTCTATCTTTGATTTTTTGATAAATATAATTTGCCTCTTCATATAAAGGATTAGCAAATAAATCATCATTGATGATAAGCTCTTCTAAGCCATTTTCAGTTTGTACATAAACACGAATTTCATTTTCATTGATGTATGAATTTAAGATATTGTGATTTTGTTTTTCTAAAAATTCTTTTATGATTTTAAATAATTCTTCATTAGAAGCTTTTATCAAATCAGGATTTTCTATCAAATATCTAATCACTGAAATTACATTAAATCTTTTTTCTAATTCTTTTAAAACACTTCTATAAGCTGCAACGATTTTTAGAAAATCTTTTAAATCGTTTAATCCTATACCCTCATAAGTAGAGCTTTCTATACCTGTTTCAATCAAATAATCATTTAAAGCTTTTTCATCTTTTAGATAAATTTCTTTTTTCTGACCTTTTTTATAACGATATAAAGGTGGTTGAGCTAAATAAATATGTCCATTTGTTACAAGATCATTCATAAAGCGGAAGAAAAATGTTAAAAGCAAAGTTTGTATGTGAGAACCATCCACATCAGCATCAGTCATGATGATGATTTTATGATATCTTAGTTTTTCTATATCAAACTCATCACCGATCCCACAACCAAAAGCTGTGATCATATTTTGAATTTGTTCACTTTTTAAAATTTTATCTAGTCTTGCTTTTTCTACGTTGAGTATTTTACCTCTTAAAGGTAAAATCGCTTGGAAAGTTCTTTCTCTACCTTGTTTTGCAGAACCTCCCGCACTATCACCCTCAACTAAATAAATTTCACTTTCACTTGGATCTTTACTTTGACAATCAGCTAATTTTCCTGGCAAAGTCCCTACACTTGAACTTTCTTTTTTACGGGTTAATTCTCTAGCTTTTTTAGCTGCTTCTCTACCACGAGCTGCCATTAAAGCTTTATTCATGATAGCTTTTGCTTCGATAGGATTTTCTTCAAAGTATTTTGTCAAATACTCAAAAGAAGCCTTAGAAACTATAGGTCTAACATAGCTTGAACCTAATTTTCCTTTAGTTTGTCCTTCAAATTGTGGCTCAGGCACTTTTACACTTACCACTGCTATCAAACCTTCTCTTACATCATCACCTGTAATTTTAGAGTCTTTCTCTCTAGCACTTGCATTTGCTTCAATGTAATTACTTATAACACGAGTTAAGCCCATTCTAAAACCTGCTTCGTGCGTTCCACCATCTGGAGTTTTGATATTATTTACAAAAGAAAGTAAATTTTCACTATAACTATCATTATAAAGCAATGCTACTTCAACATTTACATCTTCTTCATCTACATTGAAAAATATTGCCTTAGTTAGAGCTTGTTTTTTATTTAAATCTGTAACAAACTGACTTATACCACCTTCAAAATGAAAACTTTCTGCTTTTCCTACGCGGTTATCTTTAAAATTTATAGTAATTTTTGGATTTAAATATGCAAGTTCACGAAATCTTTTAGCTAAAATTTCATAATCAAAATCAGTCACTTCAAAAATTTGATCATCTGGCCAAAATTCTATGATTGTTCCTGTTTTTTTACTTTTACCTATGGTTTCAAAATTACTTGTAACTTTACCTTCTGAAAATTCTTGGCGATAAATTTCTCCATCTCTATGTACTGTAGCAACTAATTTTTTTGATAAAGCATTTACAACGCTTACACCAACCCCGTGTAAACCACCTGAAACTTTATAAGTATCTTTATCAAATTTTCCACCTGCATGAAGCACGGTTAAAACTACAGTTAAAGTAGGTATATTTTCAGTAGGGTGAATTCCCACAGGAATTCCTCTACCATTATCACTTACTATACAAGAGCCTTCTGTAGTAATTTCTACATTGATTGTATCACAAAAACCTGCCATAGCTTCATCGATAGAATTATCCACTACTTCATAAATCATATGATGAAGACCGCCTATGTTGGTATCACCTATATACATACCAGGGCGTTTTCTAACAGCTTCTAAGCCTTTTAAAACTTTAATATTTCCTGCGCCATAATTTTGATTTTCTTGCATTTATTTTCCTTATAAAATAACTGGCATAATTACAGTTTGTAATTCTTCACTTGAAACTAAAAATGCCATATGAGGTTCATTTATGCTAAGTTTGAATGTTTCGCTTTCAATAGAATTTAAAAAGTCAGTGATGAATTTATTTTTAATGCAAAGATTAAATTCCTCATCTATATTAAGTTCCATTTCAAGTTCAGTTTTTGCTTCCATATTATCTAAACTGATACCTTCAAATACAAGTTTATCTTTATGGAAATTTAATTTCATTTTTTCAGTAATTACATTGATTTTTTTCAATGCATCCATAAATTCTTCAGTTTTAAAAATAAATTCTTTTGTAATATTTTTTGGAATTACTCTTTCATAATCAGGGAATTTATCATTAATAAGTTTTGTGAAAAACTCAAAATTATCATTTTTTGCAATCAATATATTTTCATCATAATAAATTTCAATTTTTTCAAAAAAGATTTTTTGCATTTCTAAAATAGCTTTTTTAGGGATACAAAGGTTAAATTCTTTTTCATTTGTTTTATTAAGTGTGAAAACTGCTAAGCGTTTTGTATCTGTTCCTACGAAACTAATGTGAGTTGTTTTTATATCAAGTAAAGCACCATTTAAAGAATATTTTGGATTATTTGTATCAACTGCAGGTAGGATTTTTTTCAAAGATCTACTTAAATCACTTGAATCAATATCAAATTTATCTTTTCCTTCAGTGCTTGGGAAATTTGGAAAATCTTCATAATTAAACATAGGAAGTTTATATTTAGTTCCTTTTTGTCTAATAAAAAGGAAATTTTCTATGGTTTCTAAGACTACATCTTCGTTATTTAAACTTTTTATAATATCTAAAATACTTTTAGCATTAGCAGTTGCAAAACCTGCACTTTCAACTTTAATTTTTTTGATTTTATAATTAATACCTATTTCATAATCACTTGCTCTTATGATTAATTTATCTTCAACTACTTCAAAAAGTAAGTGAGAAGCGATATTGCTTGAGTCTTTTTTATCTACATAAGAGTTAGTCAAAACTATGGCAGATTCTAAAGTGTTTTTGTTAATGCTAATTTTCATTTTTACTTCCTTTATTTTTTAAATTTATTTTATCATAATAATAGGCAATGTGAAAATGTGAAATGCTTTTTAAAAGTCTTTTTTTATAGAAATTTTACTCGTAGAATAAAATTTTTTGTTTTTCACTTTTATTCACAGGGTGCTTTTTATTTTTGTCAAAATTTTATTTCTTAATTCTTCTACTATGGCTTTTAAGTTTTCATTTTCACTCATTAGTTCTTGAATTTTTTTAATATTATGTGAAATGGCGGTGTGATCTTTCATATTAAAAAATCTAGCAAGTTGAGGCATAGACATAGTCGTAAGTTCTCTTGCTAAAAATATCACAACCCTTCTTGCCATAACGATATTTTGTGTTTTTTTATTTGATTTTATATCATTAGGTTTAAGATTATAGCTTTTTGAAACATCAGCAAGTATATCTTCAACACTAATATTTTCTTTTGTTTCTTTAATGTGATCTTTCATAAAGCTTTTAACAATTTCTAAAGTGATTTCTTGGTTAAAAAGTCTTGCTTGAGCATTTAAATTTGTAATCATACCTTCTATTTCTCGGATATTATCTCCCATTGAAGTAGCGATATAGCTTATAACTTCAGGTTTAAGATAAATAGCATTAAATTCGCATTTTTTCTTGATAATTGCGATTTTTGTATCAAGCTGAGGTGGAGTGATATCTGCGATGATCCCATTTGCAAAACGACTTTTTAAGCGTTCTGTTATGCCCTTTAGCATATTTGGAGGATTGTCACTTGTCATGATGATTTGTCCAAATTTTTCTTTGATTTCATTAAAAGTGAAGAAAAATTCTTCTTGAATTTTGTCTGTTTTACCTAAAAACTGCACATCATCGATGAGTAAAACATCGCAATTTTTGTATTTTTCATGGAATTTATTCATGGTTTTGTTATTTAAATGCATGGTAAAATCATTGATAAAATTATCACTTGTAGCATAAATAACCTTATATCCATTATCCAAACACACATTTCCGACAGCTTGAAGCAAGTGAGTTTTTCCAAGTCCTGTAGGGCCATAGATAAAGATAGGATTGTATAACTTTCCAAGTTTGCTTTTATCGGTAATGGCTTTGCAGGTTGCATAGGCAAATTGATTAGAATCTCCTACAACAAAACTTTCAAAAGTAAAAGAAGGGTTTAAAATAGTACTTTGAAATTTAATCTGTGAAATATCTGTAGAAAAATGTTTTTTCTCTACCTTTTGATCATTTGTGATGATTTTAACTTGAGGATTAATTCCTGTTTTTACTTCATAAAAATAAGCTAGTTTTTGTGCATATTTTGTTTGTATAAATTTAGCCAAAAAATGATTTGGTGCGATAAATACTAAGATATTATTTTTACTTAATTTTTCACTAAATTGTAAGTGAGAAATGTAAGTATTGTATTCGTTATTGCTAATTTCAGTTTTAAACTCAAGTAAAAAATCTTTTATATTCATTATTTTTCTTATAAATTATGATGTAAAACTTAAAATTCTAGCTTATTTTTTATAAAAAATGGTTAAAATTATTCACATAAAAATTTAAATTTCACATCTATGTGAATAAAAAGGTGAAAAGTTTGAAAGTTTTAGGGATAGATCCTGGTTCTAGGTATTGTGGATATGCTATTGTAGAAAGAATTAATAATAAAAATCAACTCATAGAAGCAGGGCTTATCAAAATCAAATCTAATGATTTGCAGTATCAAATCACAGAATTATGTGAAGGACTTGATTTAATCTTTAAAAATCATCAATTTGATGAGGTAGCTATAGAAGATATATTTTTTGCTTATAATCCAAAAACAGTTTTAAAACTAGCACAATTTCGTGGAGCTTTGAGTTTAAAAATCTTACAAACCCATGGAGAATTTGCAGAATACACACCTTTACAAGTGAAAAAAACCGTAACAGGTAAAGCAAAAGCCACTAAAGAGCAAGTAGCTTTTATGGTGAAAAGATTGCTTGGAATTTCAAAAGATATTAAGCCACTTGATATCACAGATGCTATTGCGGTGGCTTTGACGCATTTAGCAAATTTGAGAGTGAAAAAGTAATTTTATTTTCCATTTCCTATAAAATAAATTTCAACATCATGTAAAAGTTTTTCACATACAGCTGAATCAGTACTTTTTTCTACTACTAGATTGATGTGATTTTTGGTATCTCTAAAGCTACCTGCAGATTTTGAATTTTTTAATTCTAATTTTTGATTATCTTTTAGGTATTTGATGGTTATTACAAACTTATGTGCAGCACTTGCTTCGCCTAGATTAGTTTCTATTAAAACATTCATATTTGATGCTTTTGCTAGGGTTGCTTGGGTTTTATTAATCACTTCTTTCATTCTTCTATTGAGTTCTAAAATTCTTGAAATGAATTTATTATCTATACTTTCAAATGCGATTTTTAGTTTATTCATGATTTCTTGATTAGTTGGTTTATCAGGAGCTACATACACCATATATAAGCCGTTTTTAATATCTACTTTTGTGCTTTTTGTATCACGCCCACTACCAAAAATTTTAATATAAATGGCATTATCAAGATATACTCTATCTATCATAGGCCCATAAATTTCATATTCTCTTTTTCTTACGATTACTTCTCTTGCGGCTACTTGAATTTTTACTGAACAATCATGAATTATAGGTTCCATTTCTTTTTTTATTTCAAGTAGTTCTTTAAGCATTTTCCATCCTTGTGATATTTTTATATAAATTATAACAAAAAAAAATTGAATTTTTTTGTTAATTTTAGTTTGTGATATTTTTATATATTTTTGATTTTAAATTAAAAGTTTAAGGAAATAAATGAAAATAAAAACTATAGTTTCAAGTTTAGTTTTAGCAAGTGCTTTATTTGCTGCAAATTCTCATCATGCTCATCATGGAGCTTCTGGAAGTATTTCATCACAAATCATGATGAGTATGCATGAACCTATGATGAAAAATCCTTTAGTACAAAGCAATGATATAGAAAGAGATTTTTTAGCTAATATGATTCCACATCATCAAGGTGCTATTGATTCATCTAAGCTTTTATTAGAACATACTAAAAGTGAAGAGATGAAAAAAATCGCTCAAAATATCATCAAAGCTCAAGAAAAAGAAATTCAAGAATTTCAAGAAATTCTAGATAAAAATCTTTATACAAAAACTCAAATTGATGAAGAAACTTATAAAAAATTCGTTCAAGAAGAAAAAGAGTTAATGCAAAAAATGATGATTTTAATGAGCTCGGTTAAAGAAAACAAAAACATTAATAAAGACTTTTTGGAAGCGATGATAGCACATCATCAAGGTGCAGTAGATGTTTCAAAACAAATTTTATTTTACTCTAAAGACAAAACTATCACTGATATAGCGAAAAAAATTATTTTAGATCAAGAAAAAGAAATTCAAGAATTTACGAATTTGTTAAAATATATGTAGTGAATTAATCGAAAGAAATAAAAATGGTGGCTCCGATTGGACTTGAACCAACGACCACCACCATGTCAAGGTGGTGCTCTACCAACTGAGCTACGGAACCAAAAAATGAAAATTATATAAAAATATTTTTACATTGTGCTTAAAATCACTTTTTAACTTTTTTCATATCGTTTAGCCATAAGTCTAGCTGCGCTTCAAAACCTATGCCTTTGCTATGATAAAATTTCAAATCTTTTTCTAGATATCTTTGCTTAACCCAGCCACCAAAATCATGCGGGTAAAGGTAGTTTTTTCTTTGTGGGTTGTTATTATCAAGATAAGGGAGTATTTTTAAAGCTGGGTTGTTTTGCACATAATTTAGCGCTTCATTTATAGCAAGATAGCTTGAGTTTGACTTGGGCGAACTTGCTAAAAATACCACACATTGAGCTAAGATGATCCTAGCTTCAGGATAGCCTATGTTTTTTACTGCTATGAGTGTGCTTGTGGCTAGATTAAGTGCTTGTGGGTTTGCATTTGATATATCTTCACTTGCAAATATCACTAATCTTCTAGCGATGAAATCCGCACTTTCACCCCCATCGATCAACCTCGCAAGATAATACAAACTCGCATCCACATCACTTCCTCTTAAGCTTTTTATCATAGAACTAGCTAGTTTATAGTGTGTATCTTTACTTGAAGTGCCATCGCTTAAAACATTTGCTCTTAATTTTTTCAAAGTTTCAAGCGTGATATGAGTGCTATCTAAAGCCAAAGCAAACTCACATAAATTTAAAAAGCTTCTTGCATCATTTGCACTAGAAGTGATTAAAAAGTCTTTGGCATCATCATCAATTTTACATTGGAGTTTTTCTTGTACTTTTGTGGCAAGTTTTTCTAAGTCTTTATATTCTAAACCTTTAAATTCAAAAAGCATACTTCTACTTCTTATGCCTGAAGTTAAAGTAAAGTAAGGGTTTTCAGTGCTTGCACCTATGAAAAGGCATTTTTGATTTTCCAAAGGGATTAAAAGCATTTCTTGTTGGGTTTTTGAAAGCCTATGCACCTCATCGATAAATATCAAAGGTTTATATAAAGAATTTTCATAATTACTTAGTATTTTTCTAAGCTCTTCAAGCTTAAAATTTCCTCCATCAAACTCATAAAAGTCTAGTTTATACTCATACGCTATTGCTCTTGCAAAAGAGGTTTTTCCACAACCTGCTGGACCAAAAAATACACTATGAGGGAGTTTTGAAACTTGTATGAATTTTTTAAAAATTTCTACTAAATTTTCTTGTCCTAAAACCTCATCTAAAGTTTTAGGACGAAAAGTTAAGCTTAAATTTGTCATTGTGGATTTATGGTAAGTCTTTCGCCATTAATGATAGTTGTAACATCACTTTTATTAGAATCATCATAGATAAAATCAAGCACATAAGAGCCATTATTATCTACAAAATAAGTATCAAAATTTGCAAAATCAGGCCAAATTTGACTAGGAAGAATTTCTGTGTTTGCATGAAATTGTGATTTTATATTGTTTTCAGTGAAAATAGTTTGTCCATTTGCGTCAAATTTTTTACCTTCTTTTTCAAAACTTAGATTATTTAAGATGATTTGTGGGTTTGCTTTTAAAAACTGACTTGCCAAAAGCATCATAGAAAAAATATCAGTGTTTGAATTTTGCATTAAGCTATCATAAGCTTTTTTAGAAAGATTATTAAAATTCATATCTAAATTAATATTATTTAACATAAAGTTTTCATTTGCAAGATTAAATTTAGCTAAATCTAGTTTTAAAACACTATCATAATCGTTTTGAGCATTTTGAGCTGTTTTTGCAAAAATTTTTAATTTATCAAAGTCAAAAGCAATAGAACTTATAAAACTAGCACTATCAATGCTTATATTTTGCTCACTATTTCTACTAGGGCTAAAAATATCACTAAAACTTAATTTTTGTATAGGAAATTCAAAAATTTTGATATTTTTTGCTTCTAATTTTTCTTCATGAGATAGTTGTTCTAACAAAACATAACCTAGATTAAGTTCCATATTTTTTACAAATTCCTCAGAACCTGTAATCTTAAAAGATGTGTTATTTAAAACTAAATTTGTATCATTGCGCGTAAAATTAATATCATTTATTTTTGCATTGATGTTAATGTCTCCACCTTTTGCACTAACTAAGATTTTAAAGATTTCTTCATTTGGGAAAATGCCTTTTAAGTCTTCATTTTCATTTAAAATAGAAACGATGGCATTATTACTTGCAAAAAAATTATTAGAAAAATCCACATTCACTTTAAAACTATAAGGCAAGTCATTTAGTGTAGCTATAAAACTTCCTTTGGAATTTAAAAGTCCTTTGGTATAGTTAGCATCTTCAACACTATAATATGCTGTATCTTGGCTCATTTGAGCAAATATTTTTCCATTGATTGAGTTAATGTAAGAAGCTGAGGTAAAAAATCCTATAGCTAGTAAAACTACTACTACAACCCCTGCGATGATTTTTTTCATTCATTTTCCTTAAGTGAAATTTTAAAAATTATATATTTTTATTACTAACTAATGTTTATAAAATTCTCACATTTATACATTACTTAACTTTTTTTCTTATAATTGCACTATTTAAAATCAAAGGTAAAAAAATGAAACTTTTTGGAACAGATGGAGTACGCGGTAAAGCGGGGGAGTTTTTGGATTCATTTTTAGCTATGCGTTTAGCTATGGCTGCTGGAATTTATTTTAAAGACAAAGCCCTTACAAATAATATCTTAGTAGGAAAAGATACAAGAAGAAGCGGTTATATGATAGAAAATGCTATCGTTTCAGGGCTTACTTCTATAGGATATAATGTTATAGAAATAGGTCCTATGCCAACACCTGCTATTGCGTTTTTAACTGAAGATATGCGTTGTGATGCAGGGATTATGATATCAGCTTCGCATAATCCTTACTATGATAATGGTATTAAATTTTTTGATGCACATGGAAATAAACTTGATGAGCAAGCAGAAGCAAAAATAGAAGAAATTTATTTTAATGATAAACTCATAGAAGAAGCAAGAACAACAAAATCACAAATTGGCCAAGCAAAAAGAATTGATGATGTGATAGGAAGATATATTGTTTCTATAAAAAATTCTTTTCCTAAAGAGCTGACTTTAAAGTCTTTGCGCGTTGTTTTAGATGTGGCTCATGGAGCTTCTTATAAGGTAGCACCTACGGTTTTTAAAGAACTTGGTGCAGATGTGATTGTGATCAACGATAAGCCAAATGGTTTAAATATCAATGAAAATTGCGGGGCTTTACATCCTTTAAATTTAGCTTTGGAGGTAAAGAAATTTAGAGCAGATGTGGGTTTTGCTTTTGATGGGGATGCAGATCGTTTGGTTGTTGTGGATGAAAAAGGCGAAGTAGCCCATGGAGATAGTCTTTTGGGTGTTTTAGCTTTATTTTTGAAAAAACAAGGCAAGTTAAAATCAAGCGTAGTTAGCACTATAATGAGCAATGGTGCTTTAAAAGAGTTTTTAACTAAACATAAAATCACACATGAAACTTGCAATGTAGGCGATAAATATGTACTTGAAAAACTCAAAGAATGTGGTGGAAATTTTGGTGGTGAGCAGAGTGGGCATATTATCTTTAGTGACTATGCAAAAACCGGAGATGGTTTGGTAGCTGCTTTACAATTTAGTGCTTTAATGCTTAGTGAAGCAAAAAGTGCAAGTGAAATTTTAAATCAAGTTAAGCCTTACCCACAACTTTTGCATAATCTTAAAATTTCAGAGAAAAAAGACTTAAGTAAGCTTGCAGGCTTGGAAGAGTTGAAAAAAGATTTAGAAAAAAAAGGAATTGCTAGTTTGTTTAGGTATTCAGGTACAGAAAATTTAATACGCTTATTGCTTGAAGCAAAAGACATTAAGCTTTTAGAAAAAGAAATGAAAGCTGTAGAAAGCTTTTTTATGAAAGCGTTGAATGCTTAAATTCCTGCCTTTAAAATTTTGGCTTGTTTTTGCTTTGATTTTTATACTAGATCAAGTAAGCAAGTATTTGTTTTTACAAGGGCTTGAGTATAAGGGTGAATTTTTTGATTTAGTTTTAACCTATAATACCGGTGTGGCCTTTTCAATGTTTGCATTTTTGGGAGAGTATTTAAAATACATACAGCTTGTTTTTATTTTGGCTTTGTTTGGGTATTTACTTTATCAAAAAGAGTTTTTTAAAACACATTTGATCGCTTTTGCCATTATGCTATCTGCTGGGTGTTCAAATTTACTTGATCGCTTTGTGCATATAGGCGTGGTGGATTTTGTATTTTGGCATAAGTGGTTTGAATTTGCTGTGTTTAATTTTGCTGATGTGATGATTAACATTAGCGTAGCTTTGATTTTAATAAAAGAAATTTTTAATAAAAAAGGAGAAAAATGTTAGATTTTTTGAATGAATGGTATTTATGGATTAAAATGGTGCATTATTTGGCTTTTGTTTCATGGATGGCTGGAATGTTTTATTTACCAAGACTTTTTGTCTATCACACAGAGCATAAAGACAATAAAGGCTTTGTGGAAGTGGTGAAAATTCAAGAAAGAAAATTGTATTTTTATATCCAAACTCCTGCTATGATAGCTACTGCAATCACTGGAAGTTTAATGATGATGGCCAATAAAGATGTGTTAATGGTAGGTGGATATATGCATGCTAAATTAACCTGTGCTTTACTTTTAATCATTTATCATTTGCAAAATTATTATTATTATAGACAACTTCAAAATGATACTTGCCAAAAAAGTGGGAAATTCTTTAGAGCTTATAATGAAATTCCAACAATATTATTTATAATCATCGCTATTATGATGGTGGTAAGACCGTTTTAGTAAAAAGCCTTTTTTTAAAGGCTTTTTATCCTTTAAACTCCATACTTTTAAAATCAAGTGGATCAACATTTTCTTGCATGATATTAATGCGTTCTTTATCTTGTAAGCGTTTATCATCTCTAAATACAGCACGCACTAAATCCATACCTGTGTAAAAATCTTTCATTAATACCATAAACAAATAACGTCCAAATTCACTTGTATATAAAGTATTGTTTTCTTTTTTTATAGCTTTACTTAGTTTAAGGCCTAAAAGCTCGATGAAAAGATCTTTTTCTAAATTACAATCTAAAGTTTTATTAAATTTATCAATTTCGATTTTACCAGTAAACATTTCGGTTAAAAAGACATATTTGATGATTTCTTTTTTACCAAAATTAGCTTTAGCAATATTTGCATTTTGTTTTTCTTTGATGAGTTTAGAATAATCATTTAAATTAAAAGCATTGATTAAAAGTTCTCCATCTAAAAAGCTAAAAGCCCCACTTCCCACGCCTAAATACTCATGATGGCTACTTACATACTCATCATTAAAGCTACTTTTTTCTAAAGAAAATGACCATGCATTATTTCTTTCATAATCTTTGAAAAAATCTACAATGATTTTATAAAACTCAAATTCATTATCTTTAAAACTTACTCCTAAAGTTTTTGCGATATTATCTTTGGTTAAATTGGATTTCATCAAAGGATAAGTTGTGATTTGTTGAGGTTTTAAACTCTTGGCTATTTCTAAATCATTGAGCAATTGCTCTTTAGTTTGAGAAGGAAAATTAAAAATCAAATCAAGACTCATAATAGGAAGCACGCCTATGGCTTTAGAAAGTTTTTCTTGAAGTTCTTTACTTGAACCAAATTTATGATATCTTGCTACTTTTTTTAAAGTATCATCATCAAAACTTTGTATACCGCAACTTAAACGATCTATAAGCCCTTTAAACATTTCTAATTTTTTAGGTTCGATATGGTTTGGATCGCTCTCGCAAGAAATTTCTTTGATGTTAAATAATTTTTTGCAAAGTTCTAAAGTTTTAGCAAGCTCTTCTTCGTTGATTAAAGTAGTACCACCACCCACATACATAGAAGTAAAATCAAATCCTTTATCTTTGACTTGTTTGATTTCTTCTCTTAAACTTTCAAAATATCTTTTTGCTAAATCTTCATTGTAATAATACTTATGAAAGCTACAATATGGGCAAAAAGTATGACAAAATGGTATGTGAGCATAAAGCATATAAGATTTTTTTGGATTAACTTTTTTTTCTTGTCCTTCTTTTAAAAGTTTCACATCAAAACCATTCTCTAAAGATTTTTGCATAGCTTTGTGTGAGTAAGAAAGAGCTAAGTTTTGTAAAAAATTCATATTTTTCCTAAAAATTTCATTTTGTAGTTATTTAAAAAGACTATAATTGTATCATATTTTTACAAAGGCTTTATAATGAAAAAGATTTTTATAGCATTTTTTGTATTTTTATTAGGGCTTATAAGTGTGTCAAATTCTGCGCCTTTAGATGAAATTTTCCAAGATGTTAATGTTTCAGGTAGTATGCGTTATCGTTTTGAACATAATAGCCCAAAAGATAGAGGAAATAATAATTTTAATCAAAGAATTCAAATTCAAATGCATTAACAACTAAGCCTTAAAGACTTAGTTGTTATAAAAGTTTTCCTTTAAGTTTTCTTCCATAGCTTTGATGTTTTCTTTTGATTCTTCTTTAGCATTAAATCCTCCACCAAAAGCTTTCATAACATCTACAATGGAATTTGCAAGCTCATAAGATGAGTTAGTGTAAGAAAGTTTAGCATTTAGGTAATTTCTTTGATCTTGTAAAAAATCAGCCAAGTTAATCACACCATTTTCATATCTTAAGGTGGAAATTTCATAAATTTTACTTTGGGCTAGAAATAAATTTTTATAATTTTGCTCATTTTCATAATAGCTTTGGCGGTTAAATAAAGCAAGTCTTATTTCCCCAAAGGCTGTTTTTAAGGTATTTTCATATTGTAAAAATGCTTCATCTTTGGTAAGTTTTGCAATATTAACATTATTCATAATCTCACCCCAATGAAAAATCGGCATTGCAAAATTTCCAGCTACATTCCAAGTATTACTTCCATGTTTGACTAAAAGATCTAAATCATTACTTTGAAAGCCCAAAAGTCCTGTTAAAGAAAGGTTTGGTAAAAATGCAGTTCTAGCTACTCCAACAAGATAGTTTTTTTCTTCTAAAGTTTTTAAACTAGCTTGCACATCAGGTCTTTGAAGTAAAATTTCACTGCCAATGCCCTCAGGTATGCTAAGCTCGTATTGTCCTATTTTTTTATACTCTATGCTATTATAAAGTATATCATCAATATCATTCGAAGTTAAGATTTTTAAAGCTTTAGTATTAGCTTCTTTTTGAATTTTAGCATTTGTGAGTAAAACTCTTGAATTTTCAAGCTCAGCTTTAAATTTGTTAAGCTCATACTCACTAATTACTCCAAGTTTAAAATGCTCTAATTTTAATTCATAAGTTTTTTGATAACTTTGGGTTGTTTCTTCTAAAATTTTTACCTGCTCGCTTAAGCTTGCTAAGTTAAAATAAGTTTTTACTACATTAGAAATTAAGCTTAATCTCGCACTTTCATAGTCAAATTCACTAGCTTGTAATTTTGCTTTTGAAGCACCATAAGTATCTCTGTATTTGCCCCATAAATCTACTTCATAGCTTAAGTTTAAACCCATGTTAAAATCATTACCATAGACAAATTCATTGCTTTTGTTGCTTGGAGCATTAATGCTAGTTTTTCCTCTTGCTCCACTAGCACTTCCATCAAGCTTAGGAAGCAAATTACTTCTTGCTATACCTAAAGTTTCATAAGCTTTTTGTAAATTCATATATGCAATTTGCAAGTCGTTATTGTTTTTTAAAGCTTGATCGACTAAGGTGTTTAAATAATTATCATCAAAAGCTTTCCACCATTGTTTATTAATGCTAATGTTTTGATCTAAACTTTTAGTGTAATTTACATCTTTGATTTCTAAATTTGGTTTTAAACTACAAGCTGTTATTAAAAAACAACTTGCAAAAATTATTAACTTACGCATTGATTTTACCTCTTTTTTTATCAAGCCATTTATTAAAACTTTCTAGTAAATAGAAAAATAAAGGTACAAAGAAAATGGCTATAGTAGAAGCTGCTATCATACCCCCTATGACACCTGTGCCTATTGCATGACGGCTTGCACTTCCTGCTCCATAAGCAAAGTATAAAGGTAAAATACCACAAATAAATGCTAATGAAGTCATTACAATAGGTCTAAATCTTAATTTTGCTGCGCTAATAGAAGCATCAAAAATACTCTTTCCTTTTTTAAGATGTTCTTCCATAGCAAACTCAACAATCAAAATGGCATTTTTAGCTGAAAGACCTATTAAAAGTAAAAGCCCTGTTTGAAAATATATATCATTTTCTAAGCCTCTAAGCCATACAAGAAGTAAAGAGCCAAATACCGCAAAAGGTACAGCAGTGATTACTGCTAAAGGCATGAGCCATCTTTCATACTGAGCTGCTAGGATTAAAAATACAAATAAAAGTCCTAGTACAAAAGCTACTTGACCTGCGCCACTACTTGTAACTTCTTGATAAGCTGAACCTGCCCAGGCAATAGAATAATCCTCTCCCAAAGTTTCTTTAGCAACTTGTGCAATAGCATCGATTGCTTGTCCTGAAGTATAACCAGGAGCAGGATCACCTTGCACTAGTGCTGATGGGAACATATTAAAGCGTTTTACATCATCAGGTCCAACCCCTCTATGAAGCGTTAAAACGCTATCTAAGGCTATCATAGAACCATCATTTGCTCTAACAAAGATGTTTTTTAAAGCATTTTGTGTATTTCTAAAATCTCCAATGGCACTAATATTTACACGATAATTTTTCCCAAGCATAGAAAAATCATTTACATAATAAGTCCCTATAGTAGCATTTAGCGTGCTAAATACATCTGCTAAATTTAAACCATAAAGTTTTACTTTATCACGATCAATTTCTAATTTTAATTGCGGGAAATTAGTATCAAGTGTTGTTCTTACGTTGTTAAGTTCAGGACGTTTGTTTGCTGCTTCAACTAATTTATTTACATCTGCTTGAATTTCATCATAGCTTTTACCACCACGATTTTGTGCATACATTTCAAAACCACCAGTTAAACTTAATCCTTGGATTGGCGGTGGATTAACAAAGAAAGTTTGGAAATTTGGATTTAAAAAGTATTGTTTGTTATACATTCCTGTTAAATCAAAACTACTAGTATCTCTATCGTTCCAATCTTTTAAATTCACAAACATTGCACCGGCGTTTTCTTTTAAAGAGCCTGTGAAAAGATCATAACCTATAAGACCTACAATATTTGTTATGTTTTCATTTTTGCGTAGTTCTTCTGCCATAGCATCCATGGATTGAGTAGTTCTATTAAGAGAAGATGCTGCTGGTAGATTAACAATAGTTAAAAAATTTCCTTGATCTTCAGCTGGAACAAGTGAGTTTGGTACTAATTTAAATAATCCATATAAACCACCTATTAAAAGAAAAAATATTATAACAAAACGTACAGTTCTTTTAAGTATATAAGCTACACCGGCTCCAAAAACTTCAGTAGACCAATCAAAAATATCATTAAATTTTTTCACAAAATAAAATGGTTCACCTTCATTTCTTCTTAAAAAGATCGCACACAAAGAAGGAGTTAGAGTTAAAGCTACAAAACCTGAAATTGTAACTGAAATTGCAAGGGTTATAGCAAATTGTCTTTGAATTTCTCCCACAAAGCCAGATATAAATGAAACAGGTATAAATACTGCACAAAGTACAAGAACGATAGATACAACAGGTGCAGCAACTTCATCCATGGCTTTAATAGCTGCTTCTTTTATGCTTATATTTGGATCTTCATGCATGATTCTATCGATATTTTCAACCACAATAATCGCATCATCAACAACAATACCAATGGCCAAAACTAAAGCAAAAAGCGTAAGTAGGTTAATACTAAAACCTAAGACATATAATCCTGCAAAAGTTCCTAAAATAGAAACAGGCACAGCAATCATAGGTATGATAGTTGAGCGGAAATTTTTCAAGAATAAATACATTACAATCACAACCAAAATAAGTGCTTCAAAAAAAGTTTTTACCACTTCTTTAATAGAAGCTTTAATAAATATAGTTGTATCATAAGGCACTTTATAAGCTAAGCCCTCAGGAAAACTTTTAGAAAGTTCTTCAAATTTTTTCTGTACCAATTCAGCTGTACTTACTGCATTTGCTCCAGTTTGTAAGAAAATCAAAATAGGAGTTGCATCATTTCCATTTAATCTACCATTGAATGTATATTCTCTTGAGCCCAAAGAAACTTCAGCCACATCTTTAAGTCTTAAAAAAGAGCCATCGCTATTTGCTCTTATGATAATATCTTCAAATTCTTTGGTATTTTTTAACCTTCCTTGCATAGTTACTGAATACACATAAGGAGATCTTTCTACCACAGGCTCTTGACCTATCTTACCAGTAGCATATTGAGCATTTTGCTCACTAACTGCAGCGATAACATCAGTTGCAGTAACTTGGTATTTGTTTAATAAATCAGGATTAAGCCAAATTCTCATAGAATAATTTCTTGAGCCAATAGCTACAGCATTACCCACACCAGGAACCCTGGCAAGATCATCTAAGATATTTAATGCAGCGTAATTATATACTTCAAGTGAATCCATAGAACCATCAGGAGAATACAAAGTAGCAACCTCTAAAATGCTTGAGCCAGTTTTTCTTACACTAACACCGGTTTTTTTAACATCTTCAGGTAGTTTTGCCATAGCAGCTGAAATTCTATTATTAACATCAACTGTTGCTTGGTCAGGATCTGTACCTATGTTAAAATACACACTTAAGCTCATATCGCCTGAAGAGCTTGAAGTTGAATCCATATAAATCATATTTTCAACCCCATTGATTGCGTCTTCAAGAGGAATAGCCACTGTTTGAGCCACTGTTTGAGCATCAGCGCCTGAGTAATTTGCACTTACTTTTACAACGGGTGGAGTTAGAGAAGGGTATTGTTCTACAGGTAAAGAATAAAGCCCTATAATCCCTGCTAAAGAAATGATAATAGCTACAACAGAAGCAAATACAGGTCTTTCTATAAAAAATTTAGAAAACATTATTTATTCTCCATTACGCTAACGCTTGCACCAGGTCGGATTTTTTTGAAGTTATTTAAAATCACTTTATCGCCATTTTTTAAGCCCTTGTCGATGATTGCTTTATCAGAAGTTTGATAGATAACATTAACAATAGTTTTAACTACTTTTCCATCTACTAAGGTATAAACATAAGTAGCGCTATCATCTTGTAAAAGTGCAACTTGAGGAATTTCAAAACCATCTTTTTGAACAAAACCACCAACATGAACATTTGCAAAAGAACCAGGCATTAAGCTTGAGTTATTATTATCAAAAATAGCCTTTGCTTTTACTCCACCACTACGAGTGTCTATAACGCTATCTATAAAATACAATTTTCCATTGAAAAGCTCACCGCCAACATTAGCTTGCACTTGGATATTTTCTAATTGCCAGTTGCCACTTTGAATATTTTTATTCATATTGATTTTATCTACATCAGAAATATAAAAGTCTGCAAAGATTGGGTTAATGTTTGTAATGCGTACAAGCTCAGTTGATGAAGCATTTACATAATCACCCACATCCATTAGCGCATCTCCTAAAACCCCATCAAATGGAGCGCTTACCACGGTGTATTTTAAGTCTAATCTTGCATTGGCAAGCTTTGCTCTAGCGCTTTCTAAATTAGCCTTGGTAGAATTAAATTTAGCCAAACTTGCATCAAATTCTTTTTGTGAAATAGCATTTTTTTCTATTAGAATTTGATCTCTTTTGAAATTTTTTTCAGCATCATCAAAATTTGCTCTTGCGACTAAAGCATCTCCATAAGCCATATTTACAGTTGCTTGGTATTTATCAGGCTCTATAAGAAAAAGCTTATCGCCTTTTTTAACAGCTTGGCCACTTTTGAAATATTTTGCTTTGATTTCACCGCTTACTTTAGGCTTGATCACCACATCTAACTCAGTGCTTAATCTTGCAGGATAAGTAAATTCTAAAGGTAAATTAGCACTTTGCATAGTCATAATACTTACAGGTTGAGGAGGGAGTTGTTTAACTTGTGCATTTTTATTATCTGAGCATGCTACAAATATAAGCGAGGCACAAGCTAGAGTTAAAAGTTTTGTTTTCATTGGTTTCCTTAAATTATTTATTTAGCTAAAAAAGTAATTTATATTACAAAAATGTATGATTGTTATTCTATCAATCTTTGGTTAATTAAAATTAACAATTCCTTGAGTAAAAAGCTTAACAACTTTTTTTGCATGATTTTGTTGCTCTTTTTTACTCATTAAAACCTTATTTTCAAAAGTACTTTGTATAAAAAAGGTTCCCCTAAGCATAGCACAAAATGTATAGCTTAAAAATTCAGCATTTTTGGCTAAATTTTCATTATTTTCTTCTTCAAATCTTTTTTGAAGAACATATTCTACTTCTTTTCTATTGCTTCCTTTAAACCACTTCCCAAAATCAAATTTTTCATTATAAATTTCAGAATATAAAAGCCTTACTATAGCTATGGTTTTAGCGTCATTAAAAATTCCCAAATAAGCTTTAGCAAATTGATATAAAAATTCTTCTAAATTAGCATTGGGTGAAAGTTGCATATTTTTTTTCAAAATAGCTAGAAAATGATTTTCTGCAAAATCATTTAAAACCGCTTCAAATAAACCTTCTTTACTTTTAAAATGCTCATATACACAAGAAAATGAACCACCAGCTTGCTTGATAATATCTTTAAGATTGGTTGCTTCGTAGCCGTTTTCTAAAAACGACTCCGCAGCAATTTGTTTGATTTTTTCAAGCCTTGCTTGAGATTTTGAAGAAAGTTTTTTTATCATTGGTGTTTTTTGTGCTCTATAATTGAGTTTTTAGGATAGACAAAATTACTTTCTCTTGTGATTATGATATTTTTATCATCAAGTGCATATGCTTTAATAGTTAAAGGTATTACGGTATCTTTTCTATCATTATCAGCTAGTTTTTTAGTAGCTTTTAGTACAACTATTTGTTTATCTTTTTCTCCAGCTTTTAATTTAAAAGGTTTTTTTGGTCTAATGATTTCTAAACCATCATCAATACCTTGTAATTTCACATCAAAATAATAATCATGTGCTTTATTATCAGTGTTTTGGAATAAAAATACATAAGCATTGCTAATAATTAATTCTCCATCATGTGCTTTTCTAATTTGATAAAGCTCACTAGAGCGATTAATATTTAAAAGCATATTTTCTTTTTTGCTTCCCATTAAAACTAAGGCTGCAAAAACACCACATAAAACTACTAAATATCCGATAGTTCTAAATCTAAAATATTTTACCTTCTCTCTTGTTTCAATAGCTTTTGCACTAGTCCAATTAATCAAACTAGGGCGATCAAATTTAGCTTGAATTTTCGAGCAAGCGTCAGCACATTCAAGACAATTAATACACTCAAGTTGCATTCCTTGGCGTATATCTATATGTGTAGGACAAATTTTTACACAGGCTTCACATCCTATGCATTCACCTTGTGGTGGTTTTTGGTAAAGTTTAGTATGCCCATCATAAATCACTCCACCTCTTTTATCATCATATATAACTTGAACGGTATTATTATCAAACATTACAGATTGAATTCTTGCATAAGGGCATACATAAACACAAAATTTTTCGCCCAAATACACTATATCAAAAGTAAAGGCCAAAGAAGCACAAAATAAAATTCCCAAAAGCAATAAATGATCAGCAGGATTTTGAATATATATAAAAAAATCTTCAGGTGGTACAAAATACCATAAAAAAGCACTCATCATTAATATAGAAAAAAGATAAAAAATCACAATGCTTAAAGCTTTTTTGATAAAAAATCCATCTACTTGTTTTTGTTTATTTGCTGTGCTTTTGTGTATTTTAAATATTTTTGTTTGCAATAAATCTCTATAAATAACCCTAGCAATGGTTTGAGGACAACTCCATGCACACCAAATTCTTCCTGCTAAGGTAGTAACAAAAAGTATGGTTAAAAACATACCCATAATAAGAAATGGCATTAAATAAAGCTCTTGGGTATCAAAAGCTGTAAAAAATAAATTAAGTTTTTTATGATCAAAACTTAATAAAAAGAAATGATTTCCATTGATTTTGATAAAAGGCAAAGCAATGAAAATAACCATGGAAACGATATAAGCTATATATCTTTTCTTAGTATAATTAGTGACACAGGCACTCATTTTGATTTCCTTGTAAAATATTTTTTTAATTGTAATACTAGAAAAATTAAACCAAACTTTGTCTTAATTAAGAATTTATGTTTAATTTTTATTTATGTAATTATTACAAAAATAAATTTTATTTTCAAGTAAAATTATGGTATAATCAAAACTTTCAAATTTCCAACGAAAGGTGGTGAGGGTCGTGCCAGGAATCAAGGTACATCCTAACGAGTCTTTTGATGAAGCGTATAGAAAATTCAAAAAACAAGTAGATAGAAATCTAGTTGTTACTGAAGTTCGCGCAAGAAGATTTTTTGAGCCTATGACTGAAATTCGCAAAAAACAAAAAATTTCAGCACGCAAAAAAATGCTTAAAAGACTTTATATGCTTAGACGCTACGAGTCAAGACTCTAATACCAAAAAGCCGAATTTTCGGCTTTTCTTCGATTATTTTTTATGTTTCTTTGGATTTTAATCATTCATTTTTTTGGACTTATTTTACCAGGACCTGATTTTTTCTTAGTAAGTTCTTGTGCTTTAAGAGAAGGTATTAAAAGTGCTTTAAAAGCAAGTTTGGGTGTGAGTTTAGCCATGAGTGTGTGGATTATACTTTCTATATTTGGCTTGAGTGTGATTTTTCATCAATTTCCATTTTTGCAAATCGTTTTATCAAGCTTTGGAGCTTGCTATCTTTTGTATTTAGCTTATGGGATTTATAAAAATGCAAAAATAGGTAATATAAAAGTCCAAAAAACTCATATATCTGCATTTTTAAGTGGGATGATTACAAATTTATCCAATCCAAAAGTTATTTTTTATTTTGCTAGTGTTTTTGCAAGTTTTGATTTTGCTCAAATGCGATGGATGTTGATAGTTTTAATTTTTGTTTTGATCTTAGAAACTATAATTTACTTTTCTTTAGTTTCTTTATTATTTTCAAAACCTTTCATGGTAAGAATTTATCAAAAGAATTTAAAACTTATTGATTATTTAAGTGCTTTTATATTTTTTGCTTTTGCTGTGTTTATTTTAAGTAGTAATTTAATGATTATGATAAATTAAAGCAATTAATTTTTATTAATACTTTTTTTGTTAAAATCTTATTAAGTTAAACTTATAAATTTAGGAAAGATTATGAAACATATAAAAACTATACTTAAGCTTAGTATGATAAGCGGTATTGCTGCTATAAGTGGCGGTGCTTTAAGTGCGTGTAGCAACAATACAAATGATTCTAATAATGCATTAAGCCAAGCAGCAAATACTCAAGGTGCTTTTGTTATCATTGAAGAAACTGCTCCAAATCAATACAAAATCAAAGATCAATTTCCAAGTGATGAAACTAGGGTGGTTTTAAAACAACTTGATGGCACAGAAAGAGTTTTAAGCAAAGAAGAAATGGATAAATTAATCCAAGAAGAAGCTGCTAAAATAGACAATGGTACTTCAAATTTAACAAATCCAAACAATGCTCAAATGAGTAGCGGAGGACTTTCTTTGGGTGAGACATTGCTTGCAAGTGCAGCTGGTGCTATACTTGGTAGCTGGATAGGTTCAAAGCTTTTTAATAATCAAAATTTTGCAAATCAACAAAGAGGAGCATTTTCAAATCAAAGTGCTTATCAAAGAAGTGTAAATAGTTTTAATAAAGCAAGTACAAGTGCTACTTCAGGCTCGAGTGCGAAAAAATCAGGCTTTTTTGGTGGTGGTTCTAAGGCTACCTCAAGTTCTTCTAACTCTTTTGGATCTTAAGGGTGTAAAATGAATTTTTTAAAAGTAAATCCTTTAGAAAAATCTTACTTAGAACAAATAGGCTTTTCATGGCATACAGATAATGATGGGAGTGATTATTTAGATTCTAATTTAGTTTGTGTGAGGGAAAATGAAGCAAATGCATATTATGAAGCAGTAAATGAACTTTATGATATGTTTGTGGCTGCTGCGCAAGAAGTGATTGATAATGATCGTTTTGATGAGCTTGGAATTCCTTTTAATTTGGTTGATGCGATTAAGATGAGTTGGGAAAATGATGTGCATTGGCATTTATATGGTAGATTTGACTTAGCAGGTGGACTTGATGGTAAGCCTATAAAGCTAATAGAATTTAATGCTGATACTCCAACATCTTTATTTGAAAGTGCTATTTTACAATGGGCTATTTTAAAGCAAAATAACCTAGATGAAAGCTCGCAATTTAATAATATATATGAAGCCTTAAAAGATAATTTTAAAAGATTTATCACTTTAGAAGAAGATGTAAGTGAGTTTGAAAAATATTATGAGGGTTGGAAGATATTATTTTCTTCAATTGCAGGAAGTGATGAGGATATGATCACAACCAAACTTTTAGCACACATTGCTAGTGAAGCAGGTTTTGAGAGTGAGTTTTCTTTTATAGATGAAGTAGAATTTTCGCCCGAAGGTGTTTTTAAAAATGATGTAAATTTTGAGTATTTTTTCAAACTCATTCCTTGGGAGAGTATAGCCATAGAAGAGGGTGAGCTTGCTATGCTTTTAACGCAAATCATGCAAAATCAAAAAGCAATCATTTTAAATCCTGCTTATACTTTACTTTTTCAAAGTAAGGGTATAATGAAAATTTTATGGGAGCTTTATCCAAATCATCCTTTATTGCTCGAAACAAGCGATCAACCTTTAGTGGGTAAAAAATGTGTTAAAAAACCTGTTTTTGGTAGAGAAGGAGCCAATGTTTCTATTATAGAAGCTAATGGAGATGTATGTTTTGAAACAAAGGGAGATTATCAAAATAATCGCTTTGTATATCAAGAATTTGCTGAGTTTAATAAAAATGAAAATGATTATTACCAAGCAGGGGTTTTCTTTGCTTATGAGGGTTGTGGATTAGGTTTTAGAAAAGGTGGTTTGGTACTTGATAATTATTCTAAATTTGTAGGACATATAGTAAAAGATTAATGAAGATAGTATGCTTAGATGCTGCTACCTTAGGTGGAGCGGATTTAACGGTTTTTGAAAGTCTTGGCGAGTTTGTAAGTTATGACTTAACTTCTAAAGATGAGGTTATTGCAAGAATAGCTAATGCACAAGTTGTGATGATAAATAAAATCATCATTGACAAAAAAGTGATTGATAGCACCAATCTAAAGCTTATTTTACAACTTGGTACAGGGGTAAATAATATAGATGTAGCTTATGCAAATTCTAAAGGTATAGTGGTAAAAAATGCAGCTAGTTATTCTACAAAAAGTGTTTTAAGCCATACCTTTGCTTTGCTTTTTGCTTTTTTAAATCAAATTCCATATTATGATAAATGGAGCAAAGAAGGCAAATGGTGTGAGAGTAAAATGTTTTGTGATTTTAGCAAGACTTTACATACTTTAACCGGTAAAAAACATGGTATTATAGGACTTGGAGCTATAGGTAAAGAAGTAGCTAGGGTTTCTCAAATGTTTGGTTCTAAAGTTTGTTATTATTCTACTTCAGGAACTAACAATAATGATGAGTATGAAAAAGTAAGTCTTGAAGAGCTTTTAAAAACTTGTGATGTAATTAGCATCCACGCACCTTTAAATGAAAAAACAAAAAATTTATTAAGTAAAAAAGAGCTAATGCTTTTAAAAAATGAGGCTATCTTGATTAATGTAGGACGTGGTGGAATCATTAATGAAGCAGATTTGGCTCAAGTTATGAATGAGAAAAATATCAAAGTAGGGCTTGATGTGCTTGAAATAGAACCTATGATTAAAAATCATCCTTTGCTTAGTATAAAAAATAAAGAAAATTTAATCATCACTCCACATGTTGCATGGGCAAGTGAAGAATCCATACAAAATTTAGTCCAAATTGTATTTAATAATCTTAAGGAGTTTATAGAAAATGGCAAGTGAACATAGTTTTGATATTAGTGGGGAAATTGACAAGCAAGAGTTAAAAAATGCTTTAGAACAAGCTAAAAAGGAGCTTGATAGTAGATATGATTTAAAAGGCATTAAAAGTGAAATAGAGTTAAATGAAAAAGAAAGTGTTTATAAGCTTACTTGTTCTAGTGAAGCAAAGCTTGAAGTGTTAAAAGATATTGTTATTTCAAAGCTTATTAAAAGAGGGATAAACCCTAATGGCATTAAAGAGTTAAGTAGAGAAAGTGGAGCAAATTTCAGACTGAATTTAAAAGTTAATGACGCTATTGATGCTGATAGTGCTAAGAAGATTAACAAAGCTATAAAAGATAGTAAGTTAAAGGTAACTTCAAGCATTAGAGGTAATGAAATTCGCGTAGTTGGTAAGCAAATTGATGATTTACAAAGCGTGATGAAAATAGTAAAAGAACTCAATTTAGAACTTAATCTTAGTTTTAAAAATCTTAAATGAAAACTTTACTTCAAATAATTTTTTTGTGTTTTGTGTGTGTTTTTTTAAGCTCTTGTGCTTTAAAAAGTAAAACACAAGCACAAAGTGCTTATGTTATTTTAAAAACTCCAGAGTTTAAATTTGCTGATTATGGTTTTTTATATGAGGGAAAAAATTTTACAAGTTTAGAGCTTTATAGTGCTTCTAAAGCCTTACTTGAATTAAAAATTAGCGATAAAATTTGTGTTAATGGCATATGCTATGCAAAAATTTTTTTTAATAACAGATTTTTTAATAATGAATATTATGATGATTTTTTACAAGATCTAATCTACAAAAGACCTATTTTTTATGGAAAAAATAAACAAACTACTTCTTGTGGTTTTACTCAAAAGATTGTAAGTAAAAATTATGATATTTTTTATGAGGTTTGTGATAAAAATATGAGTTTTAATGATAAAAAATCCAAAATCAAATTTAGCATAAAGTCAATATAAAGGAAAATATGAAAGATTTAAAACTTTTTCTTAATGATACTTTTAAAAGCAATATTTATAAAAACTTACAATGCAGTGAAGATGAAATTTTAATTTTAAAGCATTTATGCAAAAATTATTTGCAGGCAAATGCAAGTATTAATGCTTATAATCTTCTTAGCGAAGTTTTTAAAAATGATGAGTATGAGTATTTAGATCATTTAAAAGATCTTAAAAATCTTATAGAAAAAGGTTTTATTGTTCAAATTTTTTCTGATTTTAAAGCAAGTAAAAACTCAAGCTTGCTTTTAAATTTGCTACAATGTGAGTTAAGTTTAAGTGAAGTTTTCTTACAAGTCTTAGAAAATAAAAGCATACAAGATTATATGCAAGATCAAATTTATGAAGATCATATTGCATATTTAAAAGATGAATTTTTTAAAATCGAGCTTTATCAAAGATTGCGTTTTTTTGCTAAAAGCTCTCAAAGCAAGAATATTAAAAAAGATATAGCTATATTTGAAGTATACATTAAAGAGCGTTTAAAGAAAAGTAAAATTTCTAATGTTTTAGCAGAGATTTTTAAAGAATATGCTTTAAATGATAAAGAATGCTTGATATTTATTAGTTTGTTAAAAGAAGAGTATTTGCTAAATACTGAAAATTCTTATAGTAGAGATTTTAATTTTTTGCTTCATTTAATTAGCGAGGATGAGACTCAAAAACAAGAAAACAAAGCCTTATTAGAAGAAGATTCTAAGCTACTTAGTTCAAATCTTTTAGAATATGATGAATTTGTTAATTCTTTGGGTGATATAGCTAAGATTTTTTATTTAAGTGATGATATTTTACAAAGAATTATTAATTTTAAAGAGCCAAAGAAGAATAAAAAAATTAAACTTCAAAATTTGGTTAAAGAGCAAGATATTTTTGAACTAATCGAGCCAAATATCAATATAGATGATGTTATTATGCCCCAAAGTACTAAAGATTTATTAGAAAGCATATTAAAACAACAAGATAAAAAGGTTTTAGAAAGATTAAATAAATGGGGTATAAAAACTAATAAAAATATAGAAGCTAAGATAATTTTCTATGGCCCTGCTGGTACGGGTAAGACTATGAGTGCGCTAAGTATGGCAAAAGCTATGAAAAAATCCATTTTGAGTTTTGATTGCTCGAAAATTTTAAGTAAATATGTGGGCGAGAGTGAACAAAATGTAAGAAAGATTTTTGATACTTATAAAGAGCTTTGTCAAACAAGTAAGCAAAGCCCTATTTTACTTTTAAATGAGGCGGATCAGTTTTTAAGTACTAGAGTAGAAAGCAGTGGCGGTGCTGATAAAATGCATAATCAAATGCAAAATATTTTTTTGGAACAAATCGAGCGCTTTAGTGGAGTTATCATAGCAACAACTAACTTTTTAGAAAGCTTAGATGTGGCTTTTTCAAGAAGATTTGAGTATAAAATTGAATTTAAAAAGCCAAATTATGAACAACGCTTAATGATATGGCAAAAAGCTTTACCTAAAAATGCTAAATTTGAAGGTAGTTTTGATTTAAAAAAATTAGCCTCATATGAATTAAGTGGAGCTCAAATTGTAATGGTGGTTAAAAATACGGCTTTAAAAGCGGCTATTTCTAAAGATGGTGTTTTTAAAATGAGTGATTTTTTACACACCATAGAAAAAGAAATAGAATCTTCATTTGACAAAAATAAGATAGTTGGCTTTAAAAATTAAAATTCACACAAATTTCACAAGCAAATAATATCATTCTTTCAACTTTTAGTTAAAGGAGAAAAAATGAAAATGAAATTAATGTTGGCTAGTTTGGTTTGTGCAAGTTCTATGTTTGCAGATATGATTGTTAGTCCAAGTGCTTTACCTCAAAAGGCTCAAGAGTTTTTAAACACTCATTTTAAAGGAGTAAATGTAGGTTATGTAAAACAAGACGTGGATTCTTACGAAGTAAATTTGGTTGATGGAACAGAAATTGATTTTATCATTAATGGAGACTGGAAAGAAGTTGATGGTAAATACAAAGGCATTCCAACAGGATTTATCCCAAAAGAAGTTGTTGCAAAAGTGCAAGCAGCGCAACCAAATGCAGCTATTGTAGAAGTAGATAAAAGAATTAATGGTTATAAATTCAGAACAAATAATATGATGGAAATTTATACAGATTTTAAAGGTAATATTTTAGGTCAAAAATTTGATG
>NZ_JAKMPU010000039.1:0-703 GCF_025771175.1 Campylobacter sp. RKI_CA19_01128 | reverse complement strand
CTTTTAAAATATCATTTGCTACTTCACCATAGCCCCAACTAAATAATAAAGAAGGTGCAAAAATTAAAGCACTAAGGAATAAAATGTAAAATCTTTTCATCAATTGTATTAAAGAAGTTAAAGAGTTTGTTTGGTATAATTGTATTAAGGGTGCAACGCCAAAGGGGCGCAACCCTTTAGCGTTAATTTACCGCCCAGAAGGGAGGTGAGCTTAATGCTAACAAAAATTATCCTTATAATTATACTCTTAACACTTTGCTATGTCAAGGCTCATTGAGTACCCCCTGCTTTTGCAGGGTTTAGGATAATCCCTTTGGCTTACCAAACAAACTTTTAACTAAACTTCATCTCCTTTCTTTTGGTTTTATATATTGTTTTTTAGCATTTGTGTTAAATAAAGACACAAAAAATAAATTCTAAATAATAAAAAAAGTAATTTTTTCCATTGTTTGTGTTAAAGAAGTTAAAGAGTTTGTTTGGTATAATTATAGAAGGGTTTGCCACAAGGCTGCAACCCTGTGGCATAATCACGCCCTAGAGAGGGGGTGAAATAATTATGTTTCGTTTCGTACTTATAATTATACTTGTTTGTATGATTATAGTCAAGGCTTATTAACCTTGCCCCTTTTATAGGGGCGAAACTCCCTTGTGGCTTTTACCAAACAAACTTTTAACTAAACTCTATCTCCTTTCTATAATTTTA
>NZ_JAKMPU010000038.1:0-1092 GCF_025771175.1 Campylobacter sp. RKI_CA19_01128 | reverse complement strand
ATTCCCCAATAAATCGTATATAAAGGAGAATAAAGTAATTTTGCAAGCACGGCAAGTATTATGATTAATATAATACAGGGTATATAAAATCTTTTAAGTTTATAAAAAGGTTTTTTCATTTATATTCCTTGGTATTTTAAAAATAGTTTATAAAATTTTCTATAAAAATCATAATGATATTTTTTTATACTATTTATTGTATTACTAATATTTGGCATTCTAAAATTTTTAAAATATAGTATTTATTTTCAAAAAAATACTATATATTTACTCCGCTTTAATTTCTCCACCTTTGACAACAAGACCCTTAGAATCTATCACTACTTCTACTCCACCTGCTTTAATGATAACACAATCTGGTTTAGCATTAATCAATGTTTCTCCTACTTGTATAGTTGCCTCACTATCAGCCCTTAGATAATGAGTTGTTTTTGCATAGGTAGTGATATTATCAGCCACCATACTTGTATTTTTATCGCTTTCAAATCCCATGGATTCATTGCTTGTAAAAAGAATATTGTCTTTACTTTTACAATCTATCTCTTTTTCGCTCAAGACTTGTATTTTATTGCTTGTATTTATATTGTAATAACCTTCTATAATTTCTTTTTTGTTTCCTTTAACATTTCTAGTTTCATCTTTATGTATAATGGTATTTTTGTTTGCGCATATTTCAGTGTCTTTATTTTCTCCTATATATTCACTTGAATTTTTAGCTACTCTTAACTTGTTGTCTACTCCTACATTTAAAGTGTTAGATAATCCAACTATGGTGTCTTTAGATAAACCTACATTTATTAGATACTCAGCACCAACATTGACATTTTTAGCTAAATCTATGGTTTGCGTATGAACTTTTTTAATTCTTTCATTATAAATCCCATCCACCATAGAATCTTTATCATTTAAAATTCTTTGAGTAAAGTTGTGCTGAACCAACTCATTATAGTCTCTTTCTGCTTTTAGATAGATTTGTTCTTTATCTTTTAAGTTGGATAAAGTTAGTTCATTGTATCCTTGTTCGTATACTCCTATAGTTTTAGAGCTAATGGAAGTTTTGTGATCATGGTGTGGCAACGATACAAGAGGATC
>NZ_JAKMPU010000037.1:0-1135 GCF_025771175.1 Campylobacter sp. RKI_CA19_01128 | reverse complement strand
GACATAAATATACTAGCTAAAGCTTTTAATCAGGTATTAAAAGCTAATGCTAAGATTAGCGTATTTCAAACAAGGGGGATATTAGGACACCCTACTGGAAATAGAAATGGAGGAGATGGAAGAACTACATTATTAGGAACTAATAATGGGATAGATGGGCAAGTTTTTGGAAATTATACTAATGAACATTCTACTTTTACATTAACACATCATAATGGTAATTTTGATTTAGGAATTTATGGTTATCAAAACACTAATGATATATGGAATGCAAATATAAAAATAACCTATACGCCAGCTTATGGGGGTAGTCAAAAATGGAATTTAAGTTATTTTATTAATTCAAAATCCTATCATTTAGGAAATACTTATTTTCCTTTTGATATGAATCATTATACTTATTTATTATTTAGTAAAGAAGAAGCTTCTATTCCAACCAAACAAAATAACGGAATATATAAGTTTGAAGATTTAAATAATAAATACATAAAACCCACTTATTTGCACTTGAAATTACCTTGAAAATCATATGAATTTTAAAATAGCCTATATAAAATTTAATTTTTTATAGGCTAAATACTTATTCACTCAATTTTAAGTGTAAAATACTCGTATAAGTTTTACCCTTATAGGTAGTTTTGAAAGTATATATTCCGTTGTGTTTTTTATGAACAGAAATGCAAGTATTTATTCCAAAATCAATTCCCCCAAAATCAGCAATTAATTGCCCCCATTTATTTGAAGGAAATTGTTCGCTTTTCCCATCGCCGTTGCGTTGTAAATCATGTCCTTCTCCAGATCCAATAGCACAAAGCATATTATATTTGGTATTTCCTCCATAAGCAGGTGTATATGTAAATTTTATATGATGTTTGGCAATATTAACATCTTCCTTGCTTTTAAATCCAAAAATATTAATATCCATAGTAGGCATTTGATTATAAGCTTTAGTAATATGCATTTCTCTATAATTATTTTTATAATATCCTTCTCCACCATAACCATTATTGCCAAATTCTCCGACATTTTGAAAATTAGTTGAACTTTCTCCTATAGTAAAAAACAAATCTGAAACTTGTATTTTAGTTCCTAAATTTAAACTTTGTCCTAAACTTTTAGCGTTAGTATTAATGCT
>NZ_JAKMPU010000036.1:0-1160 GCF_025771175.1 Campylobacter sp. RKI_CA19_01128 | reverse complement strand
AAGCGAGAGTTTATCGGTTAAACAAACAAGAAATTTTTATTAGCTAGACAAGACATTTATTATCAAGGAGTTTTATGAAAAAAATTACTCAAACTTTAACAAATAAACTAACTTTTTTTGTGGGACTAGCAATAGTAGGAATATTATTAATTGCAAATGTATTTAACTATTTAGAAATAAAACGCGACACTAGAGAGCTTATCAATAATTTACAAATTAAAACTATACAGGATGTTGCAAAAAATTTTGAAGACTACAGTGAATCAAGAAGTGATGCTGTAAAAGCCATTGCGCTTGAAATGAAAAAAAATCCAAGTGCAAGCACTAAAGAAATTTATGATATGGTTAGAGTAACCAAAGAAGCAAGCCGTTTTGATGTATTATACGTAGGACTTGCGCATAATGGTGCAATGATAAGATCTAATGGAAACCATCAAACACCTTCTGATGGTTATGATCCAAGAACTAGAACTTGGTATACAAGTGTTGCTTCTGGAAATGACAAAGTTGTGATTTCAAAACCTTATATGGCTCCGAGTTTAAAAGCTCCTTCTTTAGCTTTTTCATACCCTATAGTTGTTAATGGTAGTTTTATAGGAGCTGTTGGCGGAAATTATGATTTAACTACATTTTCAAAAAATGTACTTTCTATGGGAAAATCAGCAAGTGGATTTGTTGTTGTTATAGATGATGATGGAGTAATATTATTTCATGAACTTGAAGAGCAACTGCTTAAAAAAACTGCATTATCCGAAAACATAGTAAAAACATATCTTAATAGCCCTGAAGGTAAAACAGGAGAATTATCAAAAAATTTTTTTGTAGTTAAAGATGAAAACAACAAAAATAAAGCAGTTATTTGTCAAGAAAATTCATTAGGATATAATATTTGCGCAATCGCGGATGAAGAAATATATACAAAACCCGTAAATGAAGCTCTGATTAAACAATCATTTATTGGTTTAATAAGTTTAGTTATAGCTCTAGTAATAATAGGATTTGTTATTAAATACAATATTTCACCGCTTAAAAAAATACAAAATGGCCTCAACTCTTTCTTTGACTTCATCAATCATAAAACTAAAGATTCTGCTATGATAGATGTTAAAACAAATGATGAGCTTGGTGCTATGGCAAAAGCTATTAATGAAAACATCACT
>NZ_JAKMPU010000035.1:0-1295 GCF_025771175.1 Campylobacter sp. RKI_CA19_01128 | reverse complement strand
ATATCATCATCCTAAGGCTCAATTAAATTTTAAAAATTTTGAAAAAATGACTTTAAATCCAAGTCCTAAAGATATGATTAAAATTGTAGATGATTATCAGCCTAAACTAGAAGACTTTAAAGATTTAAATGCAAAAATGCAAAAGGCTATTTTTGATTTTAAGGTTGCTAAATTATTTGGATTTGAGGATAGGTATTGCCAAAATTTTATTCAAAGCAACATTGATATTTTTATCTTTCTACATGGTAGAGAGCAAACCTATTTTAATTATCTTAATTTCATAAGCAATTTAAACTCAAATGAAAAACAAAAATACCTAAACTTAAGAGCCTCTACTAAAGATTTAGAAAAACAAATTTTTGAAGAAAAACTTAAATTTATAAAGCACTATGAAGAATTTTATGATTATTTAGATAGCATAGGCTATTTGAATAAGGGTTCTTGGTATAAAGCTATGGCTCTTTACTCAAAAGTATCAATTCAAGGAATGTTTTTACTTTACAACACCCAATTATGTTCTTTTAAAGACAAATTGACAATATTCAAACAAGTGAAAGAAAGTTATAATATACTTAAAAAATTAGATACACTAGAATTTTCTAATGAAGAAATAAATAAAAAGTGGAAAAGTAATCATAAAGCAATAATAATCTTTATAGGTAATTATTTAAACAAAATCCAAAAGGCCTTAGATGAATGCAAATGAAAATAATACTAGTGTTCATAATGAAAACAATACCACTATTAACATTAAAGAAAGTATAAAAGAAGCCCTAAGAGAAGGACAAGAAATTGTAGAGAATAGTAGAGATGCAACCGGAGAAATAAGCAATACCTCTCATTTTTTAGGCAATATATTCAACCTTTCCCCCAACTCTCCCACTAAAGAAACCCTACAACCTTATATTCAAAAAGTTCAAGTTATTACAGATAAAGTGGATAGCAAACTAAAAATTACTGAATATACCTTAGAGTATATTAACAATGGCGATATAACTAAAGTTTTAGTAAAACTAGGAGAAGAAGTTATACAAGATTTTGTTTTAAAAAAAGGCTTAGATATTTCTAAAGAAATAGCACTTATCTTGTTTAGAGGAAAAATTATTTTTGGTATAATTATTTTTGCTGGAGGAAGTGTTATATCTTACTATTTTTCTGAAAACATTAAAGAATTAGCAAAAAAACTGCTAATAAATACTCAAGATTTGCTTAATAAAATCGGAGATAAAATTAAACCTCCTGTTGTATGCCCTAGTAATTCTATAACACCTAATGGTCAATGTATTGATCATCCA
>NZ_JAKMPU010000034.1:0-1470 GCF_025771175.1 Campylobacter sp. RKI_CA19_01128 | reverse complement strand
ATTTCAAATTTAATCTATCAATTTCATAATCTTTTTGTCTTTTGTGGAATTTACAATATTAAATCACAATTAAATTTTCATTGTAAAAATTTTATTTATAATTACAAAAATATTTTAGGAGAAAAGTAGTGAAAAGTGTTAAAATAAAAGTTGCTTTAATTGCAAATATCATAGCAATTGTATGTCTTTTGATTCTAGGAATTGTAACATTTATTTTTGTTAAAAATGCTCTTTTTCAAGAAATTGTTAATTCTGAACAAAATCGTTTAATTTCTACAAAAAATCTTATGATTAATTTCAAAGATGATACGTCTGATTCGTTAAAAAAGCTAAGCGAAACTATACTTAGACACCCTTATTCTGATTTAAATTCTGCCGAAAAATTAATGGACAACATAGGCTATCAATTAAGATCATTTAGAGATTCTGGTAATTTTCTAGCTGTTTATCTAGCCCAACCAAATGGAGAATTAATAGTAAGTGATCCAGATAGCGATAGCAAAGGCTTAGACTATGGAATTTATGGAAAAGCTGATAATTATGATGCAAGAACAAGAGAATTTTATATAGAGGCAATGAAAAATAATAGCCTATATATCACTCCTTCTTATATTGATGTTACAACAGGCTTGCCTTGCTTTACTTATGCCATGCCAATATATAAAGATGGTAATTTTATAGGAGTATTAGCAATCGATGTTTTGGTTAAAGATTTAGAAGATAGTCTTAAACAAATGCCAGGTGCGTCTTTTATTTATGATAAAAATCGTTTTTCATTTGTTTCAACAAATAAAAATTATATTGGAAGCGATCCAAATGTTGCCATTGTAGCAGATGGATTTAGCAAAGTAAAAGATGGTGAACCATTCTTTTATACTAGCAAAGAAGGAAATGAAAGACTTGCAATGTGTGATAACATAGATGGATATACAGTATGTAACATGGCTTATATTGATACAATTTCTCAATCAAGTGAGAAAATAGCCTATATACAAGCCATTATTGTTATTTTTACAAGTATTATAAGTATTGTTTTGCTTTATTTTATCATTTCTTATTATCTATCACCTTTACAAGCTATACAAAATGGTCTTAGTTCTTTCTTTGACTTTATCAATCATAAAACTAAAGATTCTGCTATGATAGATGTTAAAAGTAACGATGAATTTGGAATCATAGCAAAAGCTATTAATGAAAACATTACTAAAACTAAAAATGCATTAGAACAAGATGCTAAAGCAGTAGAACAATCAGTAGAAACCGTTAGAGAGGTTGAAGGTGGCAATCTAACAGCAAGAATTAGTGCAATTCCTGCTAATCCTCAATTAATAGAATTAAAAAATGTATTAAATGAAATGCTAAATGTATTAGAACAAAAGGTTGGTTCTAATATGAATGAAATTAATAGAATTCTTGATAGCTATAAAGCCTTAGACTTTACAACAGAAGTTGCTAATGCTAAGGGACATT
>NZ_JAKMPU010000033.1:0-1502 GCF_025771175.1 Campylobacter sp. RKI_CA19_01128 | reverse complement strand
TAGTTGGAAGATCTGTATTTTATTTAGTCTAATTTTTATCCATAACAATTTATGTTTACTTTAATAAAAATATTTTCACAATAGCTACAATTTTTAATCATATATTTATAAAAAAATATTTTTATTATTTTATTATACAAAGTATGTATTTTTCATTGTTATATCATTTTTTGATTTATTTTTGCGTGTGTGTATTTGAACCAATTTTAAAAAAATTAAATCTTTTAAAATAGTTTAAAAATAGTTTTATATAAAAAAATAGAATTAATGCTAATCAAAAAAAGGAGTTATTGATGTTTAAATCTTTAAATATAGGGTTAAAACTAGTATTATCAGTTGCTATTAGTATAATCGCTGGAATAGCCATTTTGGTGACTATTTTATCAATTCAAGTTGCTTCTAATATGGAAAATGAAGCTAAAAATTCAATCTTTCTTTCTGCGAAAAGATACGGAAATTTTATGCAAGGCATTCTAAATGAGGAAGTTGTTCTTACAAAAGGAATGGCTACATCGCTTAATGAAATGTTTTCGAAATATGACCAAGTAGATGTTGCGTTAATAGAAAGCTTATTAAAAAATACCTTTGACAGTAGTGGTTATGCAGCTTATTCATTTCTTTGGCTAAAAGATCCTTCTGTTTTATCTGACACCCAAGCATTAGATTCAAATTTTAAAAGCTCTAATGGTAAAACTTTTGCTATGATTTTTTTCGATGAAACTACAGGAAAAGCAGGTGGCATAAGATCTATAAAAGTTCCTAATAATTTTTCTCAACTGAACATTTTACAAAAAATTGAGCAAAACGCAAAATATGGTGATTTAGATACTTTATTTGTTGGCGCTCCATCAAAATTAAATTATGATGGACATGATTTTTTAGGTATTAATTTAGGAATGCCTATCTTTAACAGTAAAGGCAAATTTGTAGGTGTTGTTGGATATACTTTTGATTTCTTAGAAATATCACAAGAAATGCTTGATCCAAAACTAGATGCCTACGAAGGTGATTTAAGATTTTTAATGACTGATCAAGGGGTTATTACTATTCACAAAAACAAAGATGCTATATTAAAAACTCTACCTGAAATCAATAAAGATCCTTCGACAAAATTTATTATTGATGCCGTTAAAGAACGTAAAGATATAATTATTGACAATTATACTGATTCAAATGGAAATCTCAGCTTTGCTAGTATCACTCCTTTTAGCACACTAGGAGACTCTAGTCACTGGAGTATAATAGTTACCGCACCAAAAAAGTCTGTTTTACAACCTTTATATAAATTACAATTTATTTTAATTATTATAGCACTAGTTATAGTTGTTATAATCTTAGCCATTGTTTATTTTTGTGTAAATAAAATAGTAGGTGCTAGAATTCCTATTATACTTCATTCTTTACAAAATTTCTTCAAATTTTTAAATCATGAAACCAAAGAAGTGCAAACAATAAAGATTAAAGCCGATGATGAATTAGGAAGAATGGGTAAAATAATCAAC
>NZ_JAKMPU010000032.1:0-1545 GCF_025771175.1 Campylobacter sp. RKI_CA19_01128 | reverse complement strand
ATTCACCCCATTATACAAACTCCCACTAATAAAAGGCTTGTCTATATCATCATCTAAAAATGAAATAATAACTTCATCTCCTATTCTAGGTGTATGGTAAAAACCTGAATGATTGCTTGCTACATTACTAGCTACTCTTAAGAATGGACTATGGTGATACATGTTTGTTTTATTATCTAATTCTTCTTGATTAGCATAAAGATTAATCCTTACCTTTACTCTTCCATATTCATCTGTGTATATGGTATTTCTTTGATTTTCTATATTAGAATCTTCTCCTATAACTATACCCATGGTATTAATTGGAGGTTTTGGTTTAGATTTAAAACTAGGTGTAAAGGTTAAAAAAGATGGGGTAAGGGTTAAATTATTTGTATAAGATTTGCTTAGATTTAAGTCTTTAATATTTAAATTATCATTGGTATTAATAGTATTAGCTAAAATAGCATCATCAATTAAAATTTGTTCTTTTGCTATAATGGTATATTCTTTGGTGGTTTCTTCTTGAATATTAATTTTAATACTTTCATTTAAACTAAGATGATAAATATTGCTTTTTGCTTTTAGTATATTATTAAGTATAGTGTTTCTTTTTTCTTTTAGGGTAGGGGATTGTTTTAAATTAATATTTTGTGTAAAGGAATATTCACTTTCATAAGAATGCTCATTATAATGTGTATTGGCATTTTGTGCTTTAGTGCTTAAGGAATATAAACTTAAAGGTTGTTTGGAATTATTACTAGAATGAGTAAAAGCATTAGTTTGTATTTGTTTTTCTTTATTTAGTGCGTAAATACAAGTTTCATTAAGATGGTTGTTGATATTAGGATTAAAAACTATATCTTTTATTTTGCCTTTATGAGTATAAAAATCATAAAAATAAATATTATCTTTATCTTCATAAAAATAAATACCATGATTGTGTGCTAATCTTGTGATAAATTCTAAATCACTTTCATTGTATTGAGAAATCAATTCTTTAGTTTCATATATATGATGAATATTAGAAAAATCAATGTTTTTATTTAGCTTGGTGTTATAATAGGCTAAGGTTTGTTTAATTACTTCTATTATGTTTGTATGAGTATAAATACGATTTGCTTTATTAAAATCAAGTCTTATTAAAGGAGAATGCAAGTTAAACTTAAAAAAATGTTTATGGTTTAATTGTTTAAAATTTTCTTTTACAATATTGCTAGCACTACCTTGATTAACACCTAAATAGTCAACATAAGATATTATTCCCCGATAAATCATATCAATATTAGTTGAAAAGTCTATCTTTTTGTTTTCATAAGGATTTTTAATTATAAGTGAAGCTTCTTTATCAATAAGCATATTAGGATTAAATTCAATATTATCATCACTAAAAATATCATTATTGATATTTTCATAAAAACCTTCACATTCACATAAGAAGATCTGATCCAAGCTTTCTTTTATAATGGCTTTTGTGATTTTAAAATCAAGTTTGTTAATTTTTAAATTAAGATAAGAGTTGTTTGTATTCATTAAAAAAACCTTTGTTGGTATTGGGATTTATTG
>NZ_JAKMPU010000031.1:0-1806 GCF_025771175.1 Campylobacter sp. RKI_CA19_01128 | reverse complement strand
AAAGATAAAAATTCAAATCAAGAAAACAATACAAAACAAAGCAATACCATTATAGATGATATAAAAGAAGATTTTAAGATTGTATCTAATAATGCTATAATAAATAATACTAACTTTAAAGGTAAAAAAATTGCTTAAAATATTAAAAAGAATTTTTATTATATTAGCTTTTATCCTAGCTATTGGTATTTATGAATTGATCCAAGAAGCTTTACAATTTAAAGAAGCTAATGAAAATAAAGCAAGAGAAAATCTTAGTGCTTTAATCAAATGGAGTGAAAACGAAGGCAAGGAAGAATTAGAATATGCTAAGAATTTAAGCAAAGAAAACTATAATCAAGAAAAAGTTACACAAATGATTATTAAAAATCTTAAGATGATACAAGCTAGTATTGAAGATGTAAGAATTTTAACCTCTTATTATCCTACAGATGAAGATGTTGAGCTTATGAGACAAGCTGGGCATGTTACAACAAATTCAAATACTGATATTATACTTTATCTTTTATATAATGAAGGAAATATCACAAATCAAAAAACTTCTTTTTTATTTGATAAGGAAAGATTTAAAGTTTTTGAAGATTTTTTATTTTTTCTAAATACTCGTTTAGAAGAGGATTTTTTGCAAAAAGATATTCATAAGTTTGATAGCTTTGATGTAGTTGGAATTGGAATGTATATTAACACTCTAATTGGTTATAATTGTGCATTTACTGATATGTATTTGAGTGAATTTTTACAAGATTATATTTGTGATTTAAATACCCCTAAAACTATGACAATTTTAAATGGTATGAGTCAAATTAACATTGCTACTGACAAAGTTTTATTGTTTTTTAATAAAGAATTAAAAATACACACTGATAGTCATTTAAAAATACAATTAGAAAAAGCGATCTATAATTTTAAGAAACTCAAACTCGGTCAAAAACAAATCAATCAGCTCAATACCCTACAATCTAAACTAAAAGAATGCACAAATGAATGAGATAGAATTTAACACTCAAAATAAAACCTTAAACGAAACAGAAAAAGAATTGCAAATTCTTTTAAAAGATGCAGGTGTAGATGAAATAGGAGAAAAACTACTTAAAGAAGTAGAAGATGTAAATAAAACAGAAAATTTTATGCATCAAAATAAATTTCAAACTGCAAAAGAATATACTGGATATATAAGCAATGCAAATGATACAATATCTAGCTTTTTCAAAGACCTAGAACCCTACCTACTCCCTTTTAAAATCATCATAAAAAGAGCAGATAATACCCTTAGTGGAATTGATGCTTTAATAGAATATCAAAAAACAAAAGATGGTTTAAAAGTTTCTGTAAAAATTGGTTCTGAAATTATTGCTTCACAAATTTTTACAATAGGAATACCGATAATAAGAACAGCAGCCATTACAACTTATAGTGCAATAGCAATTACAAGTAGCACCTTGTTAGGTGTTTTAGCAGCCATTAGTATTGTTGGTACTGGTATGATAATTCTTTGGTGGATTAATTCTAAAATAGAAGATTGGTTAAAAGATAGTGGTATTTCTTTTATTGATTTTATAAGAGAATATGAAACTCATTTAAGTTCTGAAGAAAAATATTATCATAACTTAGCACATTGTCATCAAACACAAATTAAAAATATGCAAAGAATTCAATTATATTACAATGGTAAGATTTCAAAAGATTTAAAAAATTACTACTATCCTTTTTATGATGTTAAAAAAACTCCATCTTTACTTAATGAAAAAAGTTTACTCAAAAGCATATCAAAAGATTATAAAGCATATAAAAAATTCAAAAGACAAG
>NZ_JAKMPU010000030.1:0-1993 GCF_025771175.1 Campylobacter sp. RKI_CA19_01128 | reverse complement strand
GTATCATTTTCCTAAAAAAGAACAAGAATTTAGAATTTTTGAAAAAATGACTTTAAATCCAAGTCCTAAAGATATGATTAAAATTGTAGATGATTATCAGCCTAAACTAGAAGACTTTAAAGATTTAAATACAAAAATGCAAAAGGCTATTTTTGATTTTAATGTTGCTAAATTATTTGGATTTGAGGATAGGTACTTTGAAGTTTCTCTTAAAAGCTACATTGGTCTTTTCATTTTTCTACATGGTAGAGAACATACTTATTTTAATTATCTTAATTTCATAAGTAATTTAAACTCAAATGAAAAACAAAAATACCTAAACTTAAGAGCCTCTACTAAAGATTTAGAAAAACAAATTTTTAAAGAAAAACTTAAATTTATAAAGCACTATGAAGAATTTTATGATTATTTAGATAGTATAGGCTATTTGGATAAGGGTTCTTGGTATAAAACTATGGCAATCTATCCAAAAATAACAATTCGAGGTCTTCTTTTATTTCATAACAATCAATTGTGTTCTTCTAAGGATACAAATTTCATATTTCAAAACATGAAAGAAAACTATAATATATTTAATAATTTAGATCCAAATAGCTCAAAACTTCTCGATAAGACACTCGGAAAAGAATGGAAAGATTACCGCAAAAATGTATCAATCTTTATAGAAGATACAATAAACAAAATCCAAAAGGCCTTAGATGAATGCAAATGAAAATAATACTAGTGTTAATAATGAAAACAATACCACTATTAACATTAAAGAAAGTATAAAAGAAGCCTTAAGAGAAGGACAAGAAATTATAGAAAGTGATATAGAGAATACGATAAATGTCTATTTATAAAGAATGTGAAGTTTGTAAAACAAAAATCAATAAATTACAAAATATTTGGAATATATTCTCAGGCAAATTAGAAATAAAATGCAAAAATTGCAAAAGTAAATATGGTGTTTCTAGTAAGATTATAAACTGGATATATGATACTTTTATATATTTATTGCTTATTCCAGATAGTATGCTTTTAATTATAATATTTTTTGGTGGATATTTTTTTGTCAAATATGGATTATTAGTAGTGCTTTACTTATTAGCAATTATCCTTCTCGCTAGAAAACTAATAAATATTGTTTTACTTCTTCTTTGTAAATTAAAAAAGCTAGAAAATGAGAGATAAAGGATTAATGGAACATCTTAAGGATATTAAAGATGGTATTGTAGATTGTTATATAGGACTTTATGATTTTGGAGATTTTTTAGCTAGAATTTCAGGTTTTAGAGATTGGCAAGAAAAAAGTGTTATTTTAGATGATTTTCATAAAAGGCAGACACTAGAAGAATTAGACTTTTTAAAAGATATTGTTAAAAATGAAACTTCTAGAAATATTATACTAGAATATTTAATAAAAGATATCAATGAAAGACCTTTGTATTATTTAGCACCATCAGGAATTTTAACAACAATTAAAAAAATAACCAAAACAAAAAAACTATTCATAATAAACATAACTTCTTTAGGAGGAAAAGCAACATCCACCGCCCACTCTCTCTACCCCTACTACAAAAACATACAAAATTCCTTTGCTCCTTTATGTTCTATAGATAATAAAAATAGTAATTTGTTAAAAGAATTTAATTTTGATAGTTTTTCTTGTAATTTTTACAATAATAATATTTTCAATCAAAATCTTAAATATTTAGATAATATACAAGATGAAAAAGAATATATCAATGAGTATAAAATATTTTTAGAAAATCTTAATCACTTTAATCAAGAATATAATAATTATAAACTTATGTCTATACAAGTAATCAATAATTTAAAAATAGCCTATATACAAAAACTATCTTTAGAAGATATCAACAACATCAACATCGATTCAAAACCCTATTTATTAAAAGCTTTATATTTTTGTGAAGATTATGTTTTATATGATAAAGATAAGCAAACTTTATTTGATGAAAACACAATAAAAGAATTAGAATTTAACTCTAGT